>DATKJN010000342.1:0-5127 GCA_035543655.1 Burkholderiaceae bacterium
AAGATGCACGAGCCGTACCGCACCGTGCTCGGCCACGTGCGACACGAGTCGGGCCACTACTACTGGACCCGCCTGGTCAAGCACAGCGAGTGGCTGGAGCCGTTTCGCGCCTTGTTCGGCGACGAGCGCACGGACTACGCCGAGGCGCTGAAGCGCCACCACGACAGCGGTCCGCCCGCGGGTTGGGAGCAGTCGTTCGTCACCGCATATGCCAGTTCGCATCCGTGGGAAGACTGGGCCGAAACCTGGGCCCACTACCTGCACATTCTCGACACCCTCGACACGGCGTTGAGCTTCGACGTCGACGCCGCACGCTCGGGCCTGCTGCGCGATCCGTACGGTGCCGGCGTGCTGTTCCGTGGCGGTCCGCCGCCTCGCGAGGGCGACGAGCCGTCTTTCCTGGCGCTGGTCAACGCCTGGATCGAGTTGACCGGCGTGTTGAACGAGCTGTCGCGCAGCATGGGCGAGCGCGACTTCTATCCCTTCGTGCTGTCGGATCCGGCGGTGACCAAGCTGCACCTCGTGCACCGCGTGGTGCACGAGGCCGGCCGCGATGCACCCAGGCCGTCCACGCGCGCTTGATGCCGCGCTAGTGCAGCGGCGAAGGTGGCCTGGCCGGTGGGTCGCGCACCGGCGCGGGCGGCACGTTGGCCGGCGGATCGATGATCGGCGGGATCTCCACCGGTGTGGGCACGGGGGGTGATTCGGGCGGGATCGTCGGCGATGGCTCGGGCGTGGTGTGTGCGCGCCGCTGCATCACGATGAACGCCCGCGCGTCGTCCATCCAGCGAAAGAGGGCGAGGTCGCGTGCAGTCGAACGCATCGGGTCGATCTCCCGCGCCGGTGGACGGCGCTGCATCCAATTGGCAAGCCACGCGCCTGCACGCCGGCGGCTGGCTTGCACACGCTTACATCGAGCAGCGGGCAGCGAACCGCGTGGTGATCAGGCGTGCACGCGCCGGCGATCGACTGGATCGATGCGAAGCGCCTGCCTGTACTTGGTGACCGTGCGGCGCGCCACGACCAGGCCCTGTTGCGCCAGCATCTGGGCGATCTGCGCGTCCGACAGTGGCGCGGTCGGCTGTTCTTCTTCGATCATGTCCTTGATCAGGCCGCGCACCGCCGTGCCCGAGTAGGAGTTGCCGCTCGACGACGTCATCGCGCGCGAGAAGAAGTACTTCAGCTCGAACACACCGAGCGGAGTCGACATGAACTTGTTGTTGGTGACGCGCGAGACCGTGGACTCGTGCATGCCGGTCTCTTGCGCGATCTCCTTGAGGCCGAGCGGCTTCATCGCCATCGGGCCGAGTTCGAAGAACCGCTTCTGGCGCTTGATGATGGCGCGCGCCACGCTCAGGATGGTCACGAAGCGCTGTTCCACGTTGCGCAACGTCCAGCGCGCCTCCTGCAGGTGGGCGGCGAGCTCGGAATGCTGGCTGGCGCGATGGCGCTGGAACAACTCGGCATAGACCTGGTTGATGCGCACGCGTGGCACCACGGCGGGGTTGAGCATCGCGGTCCACTGGCCGCGCACCTTCTTCACCACCACGTCGGGCGTCACGTACTGCACCTGCGCCGAATCGAAGCGCCAGCCCGGACGCGGGTCGAGCCGACGGATGCGGTGGCACACCGCCTCGATCTGCGCCTGCGTGGCGTTGAGCCGCTGCGCCAGCCGCGGCACGTCCTTCGCAGCCAGGCTGTCGAGGTGATCGGCCACGATGGTGCGCGCCAATTCGCGCACCTCGGGGTCGTCGATCGAAGGCAGTTGCAGCAACAGGCACTCCGACACGCTGCGCGCCGCAACACCGGCAGGTTCGAGCGACTGCACGCGCTTGAGCGCCACTTGCAGCTCCTGCTCGTCGGGCAGTGGGTCGAGATCGCTGTCGTCGCCGATCAGGTCGGTCAGCGGCTGGCGCAGATAGCCATCGTCGTCGAGCGATTCGACCACGGCCTTGGCCAGTGCCATGTCGCGCGGTGGCAGCTGCAGCAAGTTGAGCTGACTGTGCAAGTGGGCGCGCAGTCCGGCACGAGACGGCACGAGATCGAGCGCGCCGAGTTGCCCGTCCTCGCCGTGGCGCGTGGGCGTGCTGCCGTCGTTGAGCCAGGTCTCGCGCTCGGAGTCGATGCTGGCCGCGGTGTCGTACGACTCGCCGGGGTCGTGCTCTTCGAGTTCGGTGCCAGCCGCATCTGCAACTTGTTCGGCAATCTCCACGGGCTCCTGCGCGGCAATCTGTGCCGCCGCGACGCCGGAGGCTGCAGAGACTTCTGCAATGTCGGGCTCCTCAGCCTCGCCCTCTTCCTGCTCCAGGAACGGGTTGCGATTGATGACGTCGTGCAGCTCTTGCACGAAATCCAGCGAGGACATCTGCAATAGCCGCACGGCGTGTTGCAGACGCGGCGACAAGGTCTGCTGCTGGCGGTGGTCAAGTCGGACGGTGGGTTGCATCAAGGCGGCTCCGGCATCGATCTCTGTGACGTTGTGCCGACCAATGCAACGTCCATGCCTCGATCGCGAATCGTCGCCAACGCTTACAAAATCGCCGATCCACTGCGCCGGGCACGCCTCTGAAGGCACGCAGCCGGGCCGAAGTCGAGTGTCGGCGCCTCGATCGCGTCGAGCCACGGCCGATCAGGGAAGCAATTGCTGCAATTTCGTCGCGGCGATCAACGGGCACGCGGCATCTCGCTGGCCTGCGTGCATGCCGGCACCGCGTCCGCCGCGCCGTGCACGGGCCCCAGTCGCAGCGCTTCGTCGGCATAGCCGCAGGCGGCACCGAACAGCATGATCTGCGACGAGTAGTACACCCAGAGCATCACAACGACGAACGAACCGGCGGCGCCATAGCTCGACGCGATGCTGGCACGCCCGAGGTACAGGCCGATCAGGTTCTTGCCGAGCGTGAACAACACCGCCGACACCAGCGCCGAGATCATCAGGCTGCGGTGACGAGGCGGCCGATCAGGCAGCCAACGCAGCAGCGCGGCGAATGCCACCGCGAGCAGCGCGCACGAGACCAGCCAGTCGGCCAGCGTGGCGAGCACCGTCAGTGCCGGCCAACGGTGGCCGGCATAACCGGCGAAGCCGGCGATCAATGCGCTCACCAGCAGCGAGGCCACCGCCAGGAACCCGAAGCCGAGCAACAGCGCGAAAGCCGTGACCCGCACCCGCACGTACGCGTTGACCGGATTCGACTGCGGCGGGACGCCGGCGATCGCATTGATGGCGCGGCGCAGTTCGGCAAACACGCCGGACGCACCGAGCAGCAGCGTCGCGGCGCCGATCAGCGTGGCGAGCAGACTGGCGCGCTCCTTCCAGGCGCCGGCGATCATCGCTTCGATCGCACGCGCGGCATCGGGGCCGATCAATCCCTGGATCTGTCCCACGATCTGGCCACGCGCTGCGTCGGCGCCGAACGCCAGCCCGGCCACGGCGATCGTCAGCACGAGCCACGGCGCCAGCGCGAACATCGTGTAGAACGCGATCGACGCGCCGAGTTGGGGCCCGCTGCCGTCGATCCAGCGTTGGGCCGCGTGCCATGTCAGCACAACGGGGTAGCGCAGCGGCCCGGGAAGCTTGGGGACCGCGCGTTCGAGCCAGTGATCGGTGTCCACCGCGGCGGGCCTGCTGCAGAAAGCGTCGAGGGCGCTTGCCCGCACCCCCAAACGCGATCAGAAGTTGAACTTCACGCCGATGCTGGCCGCATCGACGTCTTCTCGGCCGCGGCCGACGAACCGCATCTGGTGCCGGTCCCATTGCGCGACGGCGGCCCACTGCGGCGTGATGTCGTACTGCGCGCCGAAGCCGGCCGACCAGCCGAAGCCGTCTTCGTCTCCAACCGGCTCACCGGAAGCGGGGTTGGCACTCACCGAAGTGCGGCCATAGGTCGTGCCGAGCTTGCCGAACACCTTGAGCGCCTGACTGACCGGCACCGATCCCACGAGGCTCAGGTTGAGGCCGTGCGCCCGCGTCGTGCCACCCTGGCGATCGGCCTTGCCCATATAGAGATAGCCGAACTCCACGCCGATCCAGTCGTTGTAGGAGCCGCCGGTGTAGAGGTGGTACGACAGGTTGGGATCGTCGCAGGGGAAGGCCCCGCCGCAGGGCAGCTTGTACTCGGGCCAGCCGAGGTTCAAGCCCACGTACCCTTTGGTCGTGTAGGGCACCCACGAGGGGTTGCTGGTCGTCTGGGCCGCTGCGGGTGCGAGCGCGAGGGCCGCCACACACACGGGCAGGGCACCACACCGGATCCATCCGTTCATCACGCCTCCTTGGGGAACATCGGCGCGCAACCTGCGCGATGGCGTGTGGCGGCAATGCACATGCCTCGCGACGGTGCGCCCCCGCGGCGATCTGCACTCTCTCGGCACGCCATGTGCCAGTGGCACACGCCATTGACCGACTTTGGGAGCTTTGCGATGCGAATCACATCTGTCGTCTGCACCTGCGCGCTCGTCTTGTCCGCAGCGTTCGCCAGTGCATGCAGCCCGCGCGACTCGTCGAGCACGCCGCCTGCCGGCAGTGGCACGGGTTCGCCACCCGCGGGCAGCACCACAATGCCGAGCCCGGCGGCATCGGCGGCCAGCCGCTGAACGACGCGGCTGCCGACCTGCGGCCGCGTCGCGCGCGATGGGCGAAGCGCTGCCGCAGGGGCTCGTGTATGTGAATGACGCCACGCCGGGAATCCGGCGGGTTCGGCGTGGCAGCGGCTTTGCATACCGCGACGCCAGCGGCGCGTGGTTGCGCGACCGCGCCACGCTGCAGCGCATCCGCTCGCTCGCGATACCGCCCGCATACAACCGGGTTTGGATCTGCGTGCGAGCCGATGGCCACTTGCAAGCCACCGGCCGCGATGCGCGTGGACGCAAGCAGTACCGCTACCACCCCGAGTTTCGCGCGCTGCGCGAGGCGAGCAAGTTCGACCGCCTGGCGGCGTTCGGCCGCGCGCTGCCGCGGCTGCGCTCCCGCGTGCAGCGCGACCTTGCCGCCGCAGCGGGCAACGGGCCGCCGACGCAGCATGGGGTGCTGGCCGCCATCGTGCGGCTGCTCGATGCGACCTTCGTGCGCGTGGGCAATGACGAGTACGCACGCAGCAACCAGTCGTACGGCCTCACCACCCTGCGGCGCCG
>DATKJN010000343.1:0-3743 GCA_035543655.1 Burkholderiaceae bacterium
GAGGCGCATCACTACATCGGCTTGCAGGCCAGCACCGGATACGACATCAGCCCGGCGGCCGAGTGGCTGCTCGACAACTTCCACCTGATCGAGGCGCAGCTCAAGCAAATCCACGAAGGGTTGCCGCGCAGTTACTTCCGCGCGCTGCCGATGCTGCTCGACGAGCCCCTGGCCGGTTTGCCGCGCGTCTACGGCATCGCGTGGGCCTTC
Organism: Burkholderiaceae bacterium; assembly: GCA_035543655.1. Lineage (GTDB taxonomy): Bacteria > Pseudomonadota > Gammaproteobacteria > Burkholderiales > Burkholderiaceae_C > JAEUPI01. The sequence goes on from DATKJN010000343.1 coordinate 211, forward strand.
GTCGCGCACACCGACGGCGCCTTCGACGAGGCCCTGCTGATCCAGTTCCTCAACGCCTACCAAGAGACCCGTGAACTGAACCTGAGCGAAGCGTGGGCGCTGCCAACCACCTTGCGCGTGGTGCTGATCGAGAACCTGCGGCGCCTGGCGGAGCGCGTGGCATGCAACAAGGCGGCACGCGAAGCCGCCAACCTGTGCTGCGACCGCATCGACGAATGCACAGTGGAAGACCTCGACGCGCTGCTGGCCGAACTCGACCTGCGCGGCGTCGGCCGCGTGTTTCTGGCGCAGATGGCGCAACGCCGGCGCGACGGCAGACACACGGCGATCGGCCGCCATGCGGACCATCACGATGAGTGGTTGCAGCAGGCGCTGCCCGATCTCGCGGCGGCGCAGGCGCAGCAGATTACCGACCAGGCGTCCGACAACCTGAGCGTGAGCAACGCGGTCGGCTCCTTGCGGGCCATCGGCGATGCCGACTGGTCCGACATCGTGGCGCGCAGCGGTGCGCTGATGCGTCTGATGCTCGGCTCGCCGGTGTTCAAGGCCGAGCATGCCACCACGCGCGACCAGACATTGCATGGCATCGAGCGGCTGGCCAAGCGAAGCGGGCGCAGCGAATTGTCGGTGGGGCACACGCTGCTCGACCTCCTGCATGCCGCCGACCCGGACGACGCTGCCGCCGCGGTGACCAGCCACTGGCTGAGCGGTGCGGGTCGGCCGGCGCTGCTGCGCGCACTGGGCATGCAAGAGCGTGCGGCGCTGTTCGGGCGCGGCGCCATGCGCCACCTGGCGCTGCCGCTGTATCTGGGTTCGCTGCTGCTTGGCACCCTGCTGGTGGTGGCGTGGCTGCTGAGCCATCACAGTGCCGGCCTGACGGGCGCGCTGCGTGAATGGTGGTGGGCCCTGCCGGTTGCGCTGGTCTCGTTGTTCCCCGCATCGGAAGCCGTGGTGGCGGTGATCAACCGGCTGATCAGCGAGTCGATGCGCCCCAGACACCTGCCGCGCCTGGCCCTGGCCGACGGCATCCCGCCCGAGCACCGCGTGATGGTGGTGATCCCCGCCATGCTGACCGACCGCGTGTCGACACAGCAGCTGGTGCATCGCTTGCAATTGCACCACCTCGCCAATCCGGAACGCCACGCGCAGTTCGCCTTGCTGAGCGACTGGGCCGATGCCGACAGCGCCACAACCGACTCCGACGACACCCTGCTGGCCGACGCGGTGGCACAGGTCCACGCGCTCAATGTGCGTCACCGCGATGCGGGCACCGCCAGCGAGCCGCGTTTCATCGTGCTGCATCGGGCGCGGCGGTTCAGCCCGAGCGAGCAGCGCTGGATCGGCTGGGAGCGCAAGCGTGGCAAGCTCGAGCAGCTGATCGGCGCTCTGGTTGAATCCACTTCGGCGCCCTTCATCGACCTGGGCGACGCGTCGCGCATCGCCGCCGACACGCGCTACATCGTCACGCTCGACAGCGACACCCAGTTGCCGCCGGGTTGCTTGCGCGCGCTGGTCGGCGTGGCCGCGCACCCGCAGAACCAGCCGGTGCTCGACGCCACGGCGCGACGGGTGGTGGCCGGCTACGGCATCCTGCAGCCGCGCATCCTCACGCCGCTGCCCACGCCGCGCAGCTTCACGCTGTACCACTGGCTGTTTGCCGGACGCTGCGGGATCGATCCGTACAGCGCCGCCACCTCCGAGATCTACCAGGACCTGTTCGCAGAGGGCAGCTACAGCGGCAAGGGCCTGCTGCACGTGGGCGCCATGCACGCCGTGCTGGCCGGCCGGCTGCCGGAAGGCCAGGTTCTGAGCCACGACCTGCTGGAGGGATCCATCGCGCGCTGCGCCGCGGTCACCGACATCACCGTGATCGAGGACGCACCGTTTCACGCCGACGTGGCCGCGTCGCGCGTGCACCGCTGGACGCGCGGCGATTGGCAGTTGCTGCCGATGCTGCGGCTGCCCCTACGTGCGGTCAATCGCTGGAAGATGTTCGACAACCTGCGCCGCTCGTTGGTGGCGCCGATGTCGCTGGCCTTGCTGTTGCTGGCGGTGGCCGGCAGCGCGTGGTCGCCCTGGGTTGCGCTGGTGGTGGTGCTGGCGGCGTTCACCGGCGGACCGCTGATGGGCGCCGTCGCGGCCTTGGTGCCCGGCCGAAGCGACCTGGCCAAGCTTCACTTCTTCCGCCAGGCCGGCATCGATCTGGCGCGCGCCCTGTGGGGTGGCCTGTGGTCCTTGGCACAACTGACCCAGCTCGCATCGATGGCGCTCGACGCCATCGGGCGCGCGATTTGGCGCATGACCGTCAGCCACCGCCACCTGCTGCAGTGGACCACCGCCGCAGCGGCCCAGGCACACGCGCAGACGACGCTTGCCGGCTTGCTGCAGCGGCACCGCGCGCAGCCGGTGCTGGCGCTGGCGCTGCTGGCCGTGCTGTTCGCGGCGGGCACGGCGCATCCGGTGTGGGCCGTCGTGCTGTGCACGTTGTGGGCCGCAGCGCCGCTGTCGACCTGGTGGGTCAGCCGCGTTCGACCGGTGCGCGCCGACGCCGCCTTGCCGCTGCACGACCAGGCCTACATGCATGGCATCGCGCGCGACACCTGGCGCCTGTTCGAGCGCTGCGTGGGCACCCAGGACAACCACCTGCCACCCGACAACCTGCAGACCGCGCCGCACGACATGGTGGCGCATCGCACCTCGCCCACCAACATCGGCCTTTACCTGCTCAGCGTGGCCTGTGCGCGGCAGTTCGGCTGGATCGGAACGCAGGAGCTGTTGGCGCGCCTGGAGGCGACGCTGGGCACGCTGGGCACGCTGCAAACGCACCGCGGCCACTTTCTGAACTGGTACGACACGCTGACGCGTGCACCGCTGCTGCCGATGTACGTGTCCACGGTCGACAGCGGCAACCTGAGCGGTCACCTGCTCGCGGTGGCACAGGCATGCCGCGCGCTCGCCTCGGCGCCGCACGACGATGCGGCGTCGCGCCGTGCCATTCAGCTGTCGACGCAACGGCTGCGCGCGCTGCGGGCCCACGCGTCGGACCGGGTGCCGGCGCACGGCGCCATGTCGCGACTGCTGGCCTTGGCCGACCCGCTGTCCGCAGGGCGCGACGATGCCGGCGCGTTCGAGCAGCTGCTGCGCGAAGCGGATGACGAACTGCGCGCGCACGGCACGGCCGATCGCACGGCAACGACGCCGGCCGGCACGGGCGACCCACTGCGCTGGTGCCTATCCGACCACGTGGCCATGTTGCGCTCGGCGGGCCAGGATGCGCGCGCTGCGGCCGCATGCGAGCTGTCCACGCGCGACGCGCTCGATGCGCCGGCGTTGCGTCTGCTGGAGGTGGCACGCACATGCGAGCAACTCGCCTGGCAGCCGGAGTTCGGTTTCCTGTACCACCGCAAGCGCCACCTGTTCCACATCGGCTACCGGGTGGCCGAGCAAGAGCTCGACGCGGGCTTCTATGACTTGCTGGCCTCGGAGTCGCGCTTGACCAGCCTGTTGGCCATCGCCAAAGGCGACGTGCCGGT
>DATKJN010000344.1:0-3746 GCA_035543655.1 Burkholderiaceae bacterium
GCGGCCCATCGCCCAGTGCGCCGCCGGATCGTGGTCGTCGGCCATCAGCGCGCGTGACGCGGCGCCATAGGCCAGCTCGATCGCGCCGTTGCGTTCCTCCCAGCCGAGGAACGCGCTCTGGAAGTGCGTGAACGACAGCCCGGCATACGGCCGCGCAAAGGTCGGGTCGAGCTGCAGCGCCCGCTCGAAGAAGTGGCGCGCGTGCGCGTTGTCATCGCGGTTGAAGCGATACATGTGCCACAGGCCGCGGTGGTGCGCCTCCCATGCATCGAGCGAGTTCGGCGCCTTCAGCACCGCGCGGTTGCGTTCGGCGATCTCGATCTGGTGGGCGATCGACGCCACGATGCGGTCGCCGATCGCCTCCAGCACGCCGAGTGCATCGGCGGATTGGGCCTTGAAGTCGTCGGCCCACACGATGCGCGCGCTGCGCGTTTCGGTGAGCTGCACCGTCACGTTCACCGCGCCGCGCTCGCGGCGCAGCGTGCCGCTGGCCACGTAGTCCACGTTCAGGCGCCGGCCGGCATCCTCGGCGCCGACGCGTCGTTCATCGAGGGCGAACACCGTGCCTTGCGCAATCACGAACACGCTGCGCAGCTTGGCCAGCCGGGTGATCACGTCGTAGGCCAGGCCGTCGGCGAGCCCGCCGCGCACCGCGCCTTCGCGCGTGGCATCGGCAAACGGCATCACCGCGATCGAGGCCCGCCGTGCCACCGCGGGGGCCGGCACGTTGTCCGCGGCGCCCGCCATCAGCAGGGTCGGCTCGATCGTGGCCGGCAGCACGAAGGCCTCGCCGGCCGACAGCGCCACCGGCATGCCGGTGTGGCGCGACTTGGCCGCGCGCCACGCCAGACCGAGCGGCGCCCAGTCCTGGCCCTCGCTCTCGAACAGGCGCGTGGTGGCCGCGAGGTGCTCGTCGCCTTCGCGCAGCTGGCCACGCCGCGCCAGCGCATCGAACAGCATCTCGTGCGCGCGGCGGTCGAACGGCGCCAGTTGCAGCCACTGCTCCAGGCACGCCACGGTGTCGTCGCTGGCCGGCGGCAGCACGCGCACGCGTTGCTCGAGCACCGCCACCTGGGTGGCCCGAAAGCGCCGGCGCTGGCCGATGACCCAGGCGCTGAACGGTGCGCTGCGCTCGATGTCGAGCCCTTGCAGGAAATCGCCTTCGAACAGCGCTGAGAGCGTGGCCAGTGCGGCGGCGTCGAGCGACCCCAGGCCGGCCTGCGCGGCGGCGAGCACGTGTTGCGCGTCGAGCGTGGCGCCGGTCAGGTCCAGGCGCACGGTGTCGCCGTCGGTCAGCACGCGGCTCGGCGCGCCGGGCGTGTCGAGCACGCCGCGCAGCTTGCTCAGGCACCAGCGCAGTTCGCCGCGCGGGTCGTTGGGCACGTCCCACAGCAGCTCGCACAGGTGGCCGCGCGCCGCCGCGTGCGACGACAGCGCCAGATAGGCCAGCAGACCGCGCACCTTGCGCGACGTGGGCAGCGCCGTGGCGTGCCCGCCGCGCTGCACCCGCATGGGCCCCAGCAGCTGGATGTTCAACGGCTCGTTTGCGGCTGTGCGGATCGGCATGGCTTCAGCAGCGCCCCGGCGCGAAGGGGCCTTGAACGATTCCACGCGAGATTCCACGACGGCTTCCACGCCGGGTACCACGCAAAAGCCGAACAGTGACGGACAACGGCCGCGGCGCTTCCAACGTCCCGTGCCGCCGATCGCCCCGCATCACGGGGCGCACCCCAAACCGAATCCCCGGAGTCGCCCTCATGAACACATTGTCCGCTACCGCCACCCCGCCCGTCGGCACGCAACCCGACTATGCGGCCATCAAGACCCGCCAGCGCGCCGCCTGGTCGTCGGGCGACTATGCCGTCGTCGGCACCACGCTGCAGATTGTCGGCGAGGCGCTGTGCGAGGCGATGGACCTGCGCTCGACGCAGCGTGTGCTCGACGTGGCCGCCGGCAACGGCAACGTGTCGCTGGCCGCCGCACGCCGCTGGTGCGAAGTGGTCTCCACCGACTACGTCGAGGCGTTGCTGACGCGCGGCCGCGAGCGCGCCGCCGCCGAGCGCCTGGACATCGAGTTCCGCGAGGCCGACGTGGAAGACCTGCCGTTCGCCGACGGCAGTTTCGACGCCGTGGTGTCGACCTTCGGCTGCATGTTCGCGCCCAATGCCAAGCGCACCGCGGCCGAGATGCTGCGCGTGTGCAAGAGCGGCGGCAAGGTCGGCATGGCCAACTGGACGCCCGAAGGTTTCATCGGCCAGTTGTTCAAGACCATCGGCAAGCACGTGCCGCCGCCGGCCGGCGTGGAGTCGCCCGCGCTGTGGGGTTCGCGCCAGCGCATCCAGGATCTGTTCGGCGCGCAGGCCGCCAAGGTCGAGGTCGAGTCGCGGCACTTCACGTTCCGCTACCGCTCGCCCGAGCACATGGTCGAGATCTTCAAGACCTACTACGGCCCGGTGCTGAAGGCATTCGCCGCGCTCGACGCGGCCAAGCAGCCGGCGCTGGCCGACGACCTGCTGGCCCTGGTCGCCAAGTTCAATCGCGCCAAGGACGGGACCATGGTCACGCCCAGCGAGTACCTGGAGGTGGTGATCACCAAGAAGTGATGCCGCGGCGGGCCGCGCGCGGGTGACACGCGCGCGGCGCTGCGGACCCTCGAGTGTTTCGTTTGCAATGTCCGCATCGCGCCGTGCTCTCCGTGAGACGGGATGGGAACAGCAACTCAAAGAATCGGAGAACCGCATGTCGATCTTCACTCTTCGCATCGCATTGACCGCGATCGCATTGGCCACCGCGGCACTGCACGTGCGCGCCGACGTCGTGACCGACTGGAACATCAAGACGAACGAGATCATCGGCGAGGCCCGCATCGGCACGCCGCCCGCTGTCCGCATCGTGGCGATGGTGCAGACCGCGGTGTTCGACGCCGCCAGCGCGGCGGCCAAGCGCACCACCGGTGCGGCGCAGCCCGATGCGATCGCCGCAGCGGTCGCTTCTGCCAACCGCGTGACGATGACCAAGCTGATGCCGACGCAGGAGGCCGCGATCCAGAGCGCCTACACCGGCGCGCTGGCCGCCATCGCCGACAGCCCGGCCAAGACGGCCGGCATCGCGGCCGGCGAAGAGGCGGCCCAGGCCGTGCTCGCGGCGCGCCTGGACGACGGCGCCGGTGCGCAGGAGAAGTACAAGCCGCACACGTCGCCTGGCATGTACGTGCCGACCTCGCTGCCGGCCGCGCCGACCTGGCCGCAACGCAAGCCCTGGGTGATGAACAGCGCGTCGCAGTTCCGTCCGGCCGCGCCGCCGGCGCTGACCAGCGCCGCCTGGGCGCGCGACCTCAACGAGGTCAAGGCGATGGGCGGCAAGACCAGCACGCGCCGCACGCCGGAGCAGACCGAGATCGCGCGCTTCTGGGATTACTCGCTGCCGGCCATCTACCACGGCGTGTTGCGTTCGGTGGCGCTGCAGCCCGGGCGCGACGTGCTGCGCAATGCGCGCCTCTACGCCGCCGCCTCGCAAGCGATGGACGAATCGCTGATCGCCGTCTTCGATGCGAAATACGCCTACAACTTCTGGCGCCCGAGCACCGCCATCCGCAACGCCGAGCTCGATGGCAACGACGCCACCGAACCGGATGCGACCTGGTCGTCTTTCATCGACACGCCGATGCATCCGGAGTACCCGAGCGCGCACAGCATTCTGGCCAGCGCCGTCGGCACCGTGCTGAAGGTCGACCTGGGCGGCAGCCC
>DATKJN010000345.1:0-2267 GCA_035543655.1 Burkholderiaceae bacterium
CGCCGAGGCGAGCAGCAGTCCGTTGCTCAAGGCGCAGATCAGGACACACCGAGTCATGCCTGTGTTCCAGTTGTGCGAGGAACTCGACCGGTTCGAAGTGCCAGCGCCCGAGATCGATTCGGCCCGGCCGCATCTGTAGGCCACAGCTGCCGGGCAACCGTCCGTCTCATGGTGATCGTGACAGCGACGGTGACATGGCTCGCGACCAAGACGAAGACGTGGGCTGGACGTGGCTGCTGATCGCGGCGGCGATCGCTCTGCTGCTTCTGCTGCTGTTCATCCCCGATGTCGTCGAGTGGATGAACACGCGCAAGCGCCAGTGAACTGCGTTCGCGCAATCGCCGCCGCGGCACAGCGGCGCGCACCGTTGCGAGTCCCGCGATCCGATCTATGGGACCTTGGTCCAATGCAGTTGCCTGCAAGCGCAGGCGAAGATCGGCCTCGGTTCGCCACTCTGCCTCGCGCATCGCCATGCGGGTCCTGTCCAGCTGGTTCGCTTCCGTAGGCGCGCTGAAGCGCACGCTTCATGCCCGCCGGATCTGCAAGCCGTGAAGCTGAATGAACCCAAGCGCGTGAATGCCGGCATTGCCTCCTTGGTGCGGTTCTGTTCCTCGGCGCTCGTCGTCCCATGCGTCTTCTCTCTGGCTGCAGTCGCTCGTCGAAATTCGTGATGCGGAGCGTCGGCGTGGGCGCGACCGTGAAGCAGCCCGGCGCGGACACGGCCGGCGCATGACGCGCGTTCTGCTCTGGTGCACCCGCACGCTCGCCTGGGCGCTGCTGGCGGTGTGGGTCGTCGCGTCGGCGGCCTGGTGCGTGGGCGCGCTGGTCATCGCGCTGCCTGGCAGCCCAGGCGTGCGCCACGCCCTCGCCGCGGCGGTGGCGGCCGTGGCGTTGGCCGCGCTGATCGTGATGCCGTGGCGCCGATGGCGTTGGCGTGCGCTCGGCACGCACGGCGTGCTGTTCGCGCTCGTGCTCGGCTGGTACCTTCAGCTCGAGCCATCGAACGATCGCGATTGGGTGACCGAGAACGCGCGGCTGGCGCATGCCACGATCGACGGCAACATCGTCACCGTGCACAACGTGCGCAACTTCACCTATCGCAGCGAAAACGACTTCACGCCGGCCTACTACGACAAGAAGCTCGACTTGAGCCGCCTCGAAGGCGTGGACCTGGTGGCCAGCTACTGGATGGGGCCGGCGATTGCGCACATCTTCCTGAGTTTCGCCTTTGCCGGCGGCGACCACCTGGCCGTGTCGATCGAGACGCGCAAGGAAAAGGGCGAGGGCTACTCCACCGTCAACGGCTTCTTCCGGCAGTACGAGCTGTACTACGTGGTGGCCGACGAGCGCGACGTGATCGGGCTGCGCACCAACCACCGGCAAGATCCGCCCGAGCAGGTGTACGTGTTCCGGCTGCAGGGCGCCGGCGACGGCGCGCGCCGCGTGTTCCTCGACTACATGGAGTCGCTGAATGCGCTGAAGGCGAACCCCGAGTTCTACAACTCGCTGACCACCAACTGCACCACCACGATCTGGATGCACGGGCTGGTCAACCCCGGTCACGTGCCGTTCAACTGGAAGATCCTGGCCAGCGGCTACGTGCCGGAATACCTGTACGAGCAGGGGCGCCTGCACACGGGGGGCTTGCCGTTTGCGGAGTTGCAGCGGCGCTCGATGGTGAACGAGCGCGCCAAGCAAGCCGGAACGGCGGCAGACTTCGCGAGCCGCATCCGGCTGAATCCACCCTAGCCGCGCTCGCTTGCTCGAGCGCACGACCGAACGCAAGGACACGAGGCGCGACATGGCAACGCAACAGCGACGAGGCGTTTGCAGTTGGCTGGCATCGATCGTGGCCGCCGTCGCGGTGCCGATCGGGGCGTGGGCGCAAGCGCCGGCCGAAGCGCCCACGGCCGCCACGGCAACGAAGCGGCCCAAGATCTGTCTGGTGCTGTCGGGCGGCGGCGCGCGCGGCGCGGCGCATGTGGGTGTCATCAAGGTGCTGGAGGAGTACCGGGTACCGATTCACTGCGTGGCCGGCACCAGCATGGGTGCGCTGGTCGGCGGCGCCTTCGCATCGGGGATGACGGTGCCCGAGATGGAGAAGGTCACCGACGACATCACGGTCGAGAAGCTCTTCAAGGAGCGGCCGCCGCGGCAGGACCTGTCGATGCGGCGCAAGGCCGACGACTACCGCAACTACGTGGGCCCGGAGATCGGCACCGGCGCGGACGCGGCCGTCCTGACCAAGGGCCTCGTCACCGGCGTGC
>DATKJN010000346.1:0-4274 GCA_035543655.1 Burkholderiaceae bacterium
GGGAGCGACGCGATGAGCGCCGTGCTGCCGCGCCAGCGCATCGACCCGCGCTACGTGCCGGTGCTGGGTGCGGTCGCGGTGTTCGTGGCCACGGCGGGCTTTGGCTCGCTCGCGTACAGCGGATTCTTCTCGCCGCAGGTGTTCCTGAACCTGCTGATCGACAACGCGTTCCTGCTGATCGTCGGCGTCGGCATGACCTTCGTGATCCTGTCGGGCGGCATCGACCTGTCGGTGGGCTCGGTGATCGCGCTGACGACGATGGTGTCGGCCGCGCTGGTGGAGACCCACCACTGGAGCGCAACGGCGGCGATTCCGCTGGTGCTGATGATCGGCACGGGGTTCGGCGCCTTCATGGGCTGGCTGATCACGCGCTTCAAGCTGCAGCCCTTCATCGTCACGCTGGCCGGCATGTTCCTCGCGCGCGGGCTGTGCTACCTGATCAGCATCGATTCGATCAGCATCACCGACGCCGCTTACACCGCGATCGCGCAGACGCGCATTCCGCTGGCAGGCGACGCCGCATCGATCACCGTCGGCGCCGCGCTGGCGCTGGTGATGCTCGCGCTCGGCATCTGGCTGGCGCACGGCACCGAGTTCGGCCGCACGGTGTACGCGATCGGCGGCAACGTGGGCTCTGCGGTGCTGTTGGGTCTGCCGGGGGCGCGCACCACGGTGCTGGTCTACACCTTCAGCGGCTTCTGTTCGGCGCTGGCCGGCGTGGTCTTCACCTTCTACATGCTGTCGGGCTACGGGTTGCACGCGGTCGGGCTGGAGCTCGACGCGATCGCCGCCGTGGTGATCGGCGGCACGCTGCTGTCGGGCGGCGTCGGCTACATGATCGGCACCTTGTTCGGCGTGCTGATCCTCGGCGTCATCCAGACCCTGATCAGTTTCGATGGCTCGCTCAGTTCCTGGTGGACGCGCATCGTGATCGGCGCGCTGCTGTTCGTGTCGTGCCTGCTGCAGCGGCTGTTCGAAGCGAGGCGGCCATGAACGCAACGGTGCGTTGCATCTGGCCTGCCGAAGCGCAGCTTGGCGAAGGCACGCTGTGGTCGGTGCGCGAGCAGCGGCTCTATTGGGTCGACATCCTCGGCAAGCGCCTGCACCGCTGCCGCGCCGACGGCAGCGAACGCACGAGCTGGCCCTTCGACGAGGAGATCTCGGCCGTCGCCGAACGCGCCGACGGGCGCGGCTTGGTCGTCACGCTGCGCCATGCCTTCGCGGCGTTCGATCCGACGTTGCCCGGCGCGCCGCCGCGCGTGTTGCATCGGCCGCCCGAGGAACCGGCGGCCAACCGCTTCAACGACGGCAAGTGCGATGCACGCGGCCGCTTCTGGGGCGGCACGATGGACTTCGACTGCGTGGCGCCGAGCGGCGCGTTCTACGCCTACGGTGGCGACGGCCGCTGCGAGCGCCACGACATCGGCTTCGCGGTGACCAACGGCCCCACCTGGAGCCTCGACGGCCGCACGATCTACATCAACGACACGGCGCAAGGCCAGGTCCATGCGTGGGACTTCGACGCCGCCAGCGGGGCGCTGTCGAACCGTCGCCCGTGGCGGCGCTTCGCCGCCGGCGAGGGTCTGCCCGACGGCATGACCACCGACGCGTTGGGCCGGTTGTGGATCGCGCACTGGGGCGGCTCGTGCGTGACCGCGCACGACGCCGTCAGCGGTGCCGAGCTGCAGCGCATCGTGCTGCCGGTGAGCCAGGTGACCAACGTCGCCTTTGGCGGCGCCGATCTGCGCACGCTGTTCATCAGCAGCGCACGCATCGGTTTGTCGGCGCAGCAACTGCAAGCCGAGCCGCTGGCCGGGGCGCTGTTCGCGCTCGAACTGCCAACACCCGGGTTACCCGCCTCGATGTTCGGCGCCTGATGCGCCACGATCCAGCTCAGAACGCAAGACGACACAGGAGACCACAGCATGACGTTGCGACGTTTCTTCCTCTCGACGGCCTGCGCCGCCGCGACCGCGTGGCTCGCGCTCGCCGCGACGCCGGCGCTGGCGCAAAGCTTCTCCGACCTGCCGCGCAAGGAGACGCTGATCCTCGAGAACCCCGAGGGCACGATCAAGAACGCCGGCTGGTTCAATATCTGGGCCATCTCCGGCGGCAGCCAGTCCAACGGGCTGCAGCAGGTGGCGATGGACACCTTCTGGTACATCGATCCGGAGAAGGGCCTCGACGGCGTGTGGGACAACTCGCTGGCCGCCGACAAGCCGAAGTACAACGCCGACTTCACCGAGATGACGGTGAAGCTGCGCAAGGGCATCTTCTGGAGCGACGGCGTCGAGTTCACCGCCGCCGACGTGGTCTACACCGTCGAGAGCCAGATCAAGAACCCCGGCATGCGCTGGAGCGCGGTGTTCGCGCTCAACGTGGCGGGTGTCACCGCGCCCGATCCAACCACCGTGGTGTTCAAGCTGAAAAAGCCGAACTCGCGCTTCCACGCGGTGTTCACCGTGCGCTGGAACGCGGCCTGGATCATGCCCAAGCACGTGTTCGAGAAAGTGGCCGATCCGCGGCAGTTCGCCTTCGACAAGCCGGTGTCGCTGGGCGCTTACGTGCTGAAGAGCTACGACCCCGACGGCAAGTGGTACGTCTGGCAGCTGCGCGACGACTGGCAGCGCACCACGCTCGGCCGCTTCGGCAAGCCGGGCCCGAAGTACCTCGCCTACGTGGATCCGGGTCCGCCGGACAAGCGCGTGATCGCGCAGCTGAACCATCAGCTCGACGTGATCCACGACGTCGCTCCCGAAGGCATGTTCACCTTGGCCAAGCAGTCGAAGGCGTCGCAGGGCTGGTTCAAGACCTTCCCCTACGGCCACCCCGATCCGACCTTGCCGGCGCTGATCTTCAACCACCAGAACGACCTGTTCAAGAACCGCGACGTGCGCTGGGCGCTGGCGCTGCTGATCGACATCAAGGCGGTGTCGATGGCGTCGTACCGCGGCGCGGCGACGATCTCGGCGATCGCCATCCCGCCGACGGGCACACACCCCGAGATCTACCACGCCCCGCTGGAGGAGTGGCTCAAGGGCTTCGAGCTCGACACCGGCAAGCGCAAGATCAAGCCGTACGACGCCAGCGTCGGCCAGCAGATCGCGACCATGCTCAAGCCCACGGTCGGCGACGTGCTGCCCACCGATCCGAAACAACTCGCTGCGTCGATCGGCATGGGCTGGTGGAAGACCGACCCGACTGCCGCGCAGGAGCTGCTGGAGAAGGCCGGCTTCAAGAAAGTCGGCGGCAACTGGCAGACGCCCGACGGCAAGCCGTTCACCGTGCGCGTGATGGTCGAGGGCGAATCGCGCCCGGTGATGACCCGCGCCGGCGCGATGATCGTGCAGCAGTGGCGCCAGGCCGGCATCGACGCCAAGGTCGACACCGCGCAGGGCACGCTGGCCACGCGCCGCGCCGGCGGCGACTTCGACACCGTGATCAGCTGGAGCGTGGAGACCTGGGGTGGTCACGCGGATCTGTCGTACTTTCTCGACAGCTGGCACAGCCAATTCGTCGCGGCCGCGGGCCAACCGCAGCCGGCACGCAACTGGCAGCGCTGGTCGAGCCCCGAGCTCGACAAGATCATCGAGCAGGTGCGCACGGTGGGCTTCGACGATCCGAAGGGCGTGGAGCTCGGCAAGGACTACGTCAAGCTCGCGGTGCGCGAGATGCCGATCATTCCGTTGATGTCGTACAACGTGTTCACGGTGATGGACGACACCTACTGGACCGGTTGGCCGAGTTCGGGCAACCCGTACACCAACCCGGTGCCCAACTGGGGCAACTCGCGCTACATGCTGGTGAAGCTGAAGCCGCGTTAATGACCCCCTTGCTCGCTGCGCTCGCGTCCCCCCGAGGGGGAGCAGTCGGCTTGGGGCGGCCCGGCGCCGACTGACCCACTGCGATGAGAGCCTTCGCCCTCTACGGCCTGCAGCGGCTGGGCCAGTTCGTGCTCGTGGTGTTCATCGGCATCAACATCGCCTACGTGATCACGCACGCGACGCCGATCGACCCGGTGGAGCAGTCGATCGCCGCGGTCACCGCCTACGGCAACACCAGCCCCGACGCGATCGCGATGATGCGCACCACGCTGCGCGAGATCTACGGCCTCACCGGCACGCCGCTGGAGCAATACCTGCACTTCTGGCGCCACATCGCCACCGCCGACTTCGGGCCGTCGCTGTCGGCGTTTCCGACGCCGGCGACCACGCTGATCGCGCGCGCATTGCCGTGGACCATCGGCCTGATGCTGACCGCGACCTTGCTCGCGT
>DATKJN010000347.1:0-2836 GCA_035543655.1 Burkholderiaceae bacterium
GCCCAGCCTAGCAGGCAGGCCCCAAGCGCGCAGCGCGCGCCTGGCAAAGGCGTGGCCTCAGCGCGGAGACCGCTTGCGCATGCGAAACGACCACCACGGCAGCGCCTGCGTCAGCGACAACACCTGGCCGGCACGTTCGCCGCCGTACCCCTGCAGGCCGCGCAAGGTCTGCTGCCAGGTGTCACTGGCCAGCACCTCGCGCAGCTTGAGCACCGGCGGTTGGTCCAGCGCGTCGCGCAGGCAGACCAGAAAGTAGTCCTCGTCGGCCAGCGGCACGAACGGCAAACCGTACCGGTGCGCCGCCGCTTCGATGCCCACGCCGACATCGGCCGCGCCGCTGGCCACCGCGGCGGCCACCGCGAGATGGCTGTCTTCGGCGCTGTCGGCATAACCGGCGATCGATTCCGGCGCGATGCGCTCGATCTGCAGCAGCTGATCGGTCAACAGCCGCGTGCCCGAACCGCTTTGCCGGTTGATGAACCGCACGCCGTCACGCGCCAGATCGTGCAACGAGGCGATGCGGTGCGGGTTGTCGCGCGCGACGATCAGGCCCTGACGCCGCGTGGCGCAGGCGATCAGCTTGTGCAGTCCGGGCTTGAGCAACGGCTTGAGGCTCTTTTCGAACAGATTGCCGCCGGCGGGCCGCCGCGGCACGTGAAAGCCCGCCACCACGCAGCGCCCTTCGGCGAGCGCACGCAGCGCATCGACGCTGCCGGCGAACTTGAGCTCCACGTGCAGCCGGTGCTCGGCGCCTGCGCGCTCGCGCAGCAGCGGCAGCGCCACATCGTGGCTGGCGTACAGCGTGATCACCTGCTGCGTGCCGTCGAGCGCTTCGCCCAGCACGCGCTCGAGTTCGACGCGCAGCGCTTCGATGTGCGGCACCAGGCGGGCGCGAGCGCGCGCCTCGGCCCACACCATGCGCTGCGCAAACGGCGTCAGCCGCGCCGGCTGGCCCTGCGCCCAGCTGACCAGCGGTTCGCCGAGCACGCCCTCCCAGTGGCGCAGCGCACCCCAGACATGGCGATACGACGCGCCGAGCGCCTTGGCAGCGTGTTGGATCGAGCCGTGCTCGCGCACCGCCGACAACAACTCGAACAGCGGGTTGTGGACGTCGGCGCCGTGCTGGTCGTCGGACTGGAAGCTGTACTCGAGGCGGACGCCCCGCGCGCGCATGTCAGCGGCGCCCGGCCGCCCGAAGCCGCTGACATGCCCGCGCGGGAGGCAGTGAGCGAAGCCAGCGTGGCGGCCGATTCATCCCGCGAGGTTAATCGAGTGTGGCTTCGGCCAGTATTCTGCCGCCCCCGTAGCTCGACGTCGCCGCCGTCGGCTCCGGGCCACCCAAGCCGATGCGCACGGCGCAGTACTTGAACTCGGGAATCTTGCCGAACGGGTCGAGTGCCGAATTGGTCAGCTTGTTGATCGCCGCCTCGTAGTAGCAGAACGGCACGAACACGGCGCCCGGCGGCGAGTTGTCGTCGGCGCGCGCATACAGGCTCACGCTGCCGCGACGCGACTCGATCGTCACCGTGTCGCCGGGCTTGATGTTCAAGCGCGCCAAGTCCACCGGGTGCAGCATCGCCACCGGATCGGGCTCGATCGCGTCGAGCACGCCGGCCCGGCGCGTCATGCTGCCGGTGTGCCAGTGCTCGAGCTGGCGCCCGGTGATCAGCACCATCGGGTAGTCGCTGTCGGGCCGCTCGTTGGCCGGGATCAGATCGGCCGGCACGAACTTGGCCTTGCCGGTCGCGGTGGGGAACTTGTCGTCGAACACCACGGAGCGCCCGACATCGCCTTCGTTGGGGCACGGATAGGTGACGCTGTGTTCGCGTTGCAGGCGATCCCACGTGATGCCGGCGATGCTGGGCATCGTGCGCCGCATCTCGTCGAACACCGCGGCGGTGGCCTGTTCGTTGTCTTGCCCATAGTCGGGCCACGACACGCCGAGGCGCTGCGCCAACTGGCGGATGATCCACAGGTCCTGCTGGGCCTGGCCCGGCGGCTGCAGCGCCTGGCGGCCGATCTGCACCATGCGGTCGGTGTTGGTGAAGCTGCCGAACTTCTCCGGGAACGCCGAGGCCGGCAGGATCACGTCGGCGAGGTACGCGGTCTCGGTGAGGAAGATGTCCTGCACCACCAGCATCTCGAGCTTGGCCAGCGCGTCGCGCGCATGGTCGGCGTCGGGGTCGCTCATCGCCGGGTTCTCACCCATGATGTACATGCCCTTGATGCTGCCGGCGTCGATCGCCTGGATCACCTCCACCACCGTGAGGCCGGGCTTGTCGTCGAGCGACTCCGGCGGCACCTGCCACGCGCTCGCGAAACGCGCCTTGGCCTGCGGGTTGTCGACGCGCTGGTAGTCGGGGTACATCATCGGGATCAGGCCCGCGTCGGACGCACCCTGCACGTTGTTCTGGCCGCGCAGCGGGTGCAGCCCCGTGCCCGGGCGACCGATCTGGCCGGTCATCAGCGACAGCGCGATCAGGCAACGCGCATTGTCGGTGCCGTGCACGTGCTGGCTGATGCCCATGCCCCACAGGATCATCGAGCCGCTGCTGGTGGCGTACAGGCGCGCCACCTCGCGGATGGTGTCGGCATCGATGCCGCAGATCGGCGCCATCGCCTCGGGGCTGTAGCCCTTGACGTTCTGCGCCAGCGCGTCGTAGCCGAGCGTGCGGTCGGCGATGAACTTCGCGTCGACCAGGCCTTCGTCGACGATCACGTGCATCATCGCGTTGAGCAGCGCCACGTCGGTGTCGGCCTTGAACTGCAGGTGGCGGTGCGCGATGCGCGACAGTTCGCTGCGCCTGGGGTCCATCACGATCAGCTTGGTGCCGCC
>DATKJN010000348.1:0-3617 GCA_035543655.1 Burkholderiaceae bacterium
CCGCGAGAACTCCGAAGACATCTACGCCGGCGTCGAGTGGGCGGCCGAGAGCGACAAGGCCAAGAAGCTCATCAAGTTCCTGCAGGAAGAGATGGGCGTCAAGAAGATCCGTTTCCCCAACACCTCGGGCATCGGCATCAAGCCGGTGTCCAGCGAAGGCACCGAGCGCCTGGTGCGCCGCGCGTTCCAGTACGCGATCGACAACGACAAGCCCAGCGTCACGCTCGTGCACAAGGGCAACATCATGAAGTTCACCGAGGGCGCGTTCCGCGACTGGGGCTACGCGCTGGCGCAGAAGGAGTTCGGCGCGCAATTGATCGACGGCGGCCCGTGGTGCAAGTTCAAGAACCCGAAGTCCGGCAAGGACATCATCGTGAAAGACGTGATCGCCGATGCCTTCCTGCAGCAGATCCTGTTGCGTCCGGCCGAGTACTCGGTGATCGCCACGCTCAACCTCAACGGCGACTACGTCTCCGATGCGCTGGCTGCCCAGGTGGGCGGCATCGGCATCGCGCCGGGCGCCAACATGTCAGACGACGTGGCCTGCTTCGAAGCGACGCACGGCACCGCGCCCAAGTACGCCGGCAAGGACTACGTCAATCCAGGCTCGGAGATCTTGTCGGCGGAGATGATGCTGCGGCACATGGGGTGGAAGGAAGCCGCCGACCTGATCATCACCTCGATGGAAAAGGCGATCGCGAGCAAGAAGGTCACCTATGACTTCGCTCGCCTGATGGAAGGTGCGACGCAGGTGTCGTGCTCCGGCTTCGGCCAGGTGATGATCGACCAGATGTGATCTGCCCCGCGCGCCGCGCGGGCAAGACAACGGCCGCGCCACAGCGCGGCCGTTGTGCCTTGAGCGGGTGTGTCAGCGCCTGCGCGAGCCACCCAGCAGCACCAGACCGCCGGCCACGATGGCCGCGATGCCGGCCCACACGGGCACGTTGACGGTCTCTTTCTCCTTCACCGACAACGACAGCGGACCGATGTTGGCAGTGTGGGTGTCCTTGGTGAAGCTGAAGCTGCCGTAGGCCAGGCCCAGCGCGCCGGCCACGATCAGCACGATGCCGATGATCTTGCTCGCATTCATGTCGACCTCCTCGGTTGTTGTGGTCGGCAGTGTGCCGACGCGGCCGTGCGCTGGGTGTGGGCGCAGCCCGCGTTGTGTTGTCGGGCGTGTCCTACGCCACCCTCACTCCACGTCGTGGCGCACGGTCAGCGGGTCGAGCTTTTCATGCACGGCCGCGGTCAGGCGCTCGCGTTCGCTGCCCTGCGTGCGCCCGAGCTGCACACGGATCACGTGGCCGCGCTGGGCATCGTTGACCACTTGCACGCGCAGCGGCTCGCCGCCCGCGACGATGCCGTCGAGCAACTGCTCGGCCACGCGGCGCATCGCGTCGACACGCAGCGCCGGCTTGAAGATCTTGCCCACGGCAGTGAGCGGCATCGGATCGACGAAGTGCAGCGCCACCGGCACCGCGGCGCGCTCCGGTGTGTGCTCGCGCAGGTAGCCGATCAGTTCCGCGGGCGATGCGGTCGCGCCAGGCTTGAGCTGCACGTAAGCCACCGGCAGTTCGCCGGCATACGCGTCCGGCTGGCCGACCAGTGCCGCCAGTGCCACCGCCGGGTGGCGGTACAGCAACTCTTCGAGCGGCGCCGGATCGATGTTGTGCGCACCGCGGATGATGAGGTCCTTGGCGCGGCCGGTGATCCACAGCTGGCCGCGCTCGTCGAGGCGACCGAGGTCGCCCGAGTTGACCCAGCCGGGCTCGACGAATGCGCCCTGGTTGTGCTGCTCGCTCAAGTAGCCGTCGAACACGCCGGGCCCGGCCATCGCCACCACGCCGATCTCGTTGGGGGCGCAGTCACCGAGCAACCGGCCGTCGGCGTCGAACTTGACGACGCGGGTGCGCGCATACGGCAGCGGCCGACCCACCGAACCGGCCTCGTAGGCCATGTCGGGATAGCTCATCGTGTGCACGCTCGAGGTCTCGGTCATGCCGTAGACCTCGAGTACAGGAACCTTCATCTGCTGCTCGTAGGCCTGGATCACCGCCACCGGGATCGCAGAACCTCCGCCCGACACACGTTTCAAGCTGCTGACGTCGGCGCCATTCACCGGCACCTGCAGCGCGCCGGCAAGCACGGTGGGCACGGCGCCGAACAGGCGCGGCCGGTAGCGCTGCACCAGCTTCCACACGTTGGGCAGCGCGTGCGGGTCGCGCCAACCGGCCGGGCTCAATACGACCACATGTCCGCCATTGGCCAGCGGCGACAGGCCTTGCGTCAGCGCGCCTCCCACGTGGAACAGCGGCAGCCCGAACAGCACGCCTTGGCCGGGCCCGGCCAAGCCCATCAGGCGCAAGGCCCACGCCTGCGACACCTGGTTGGCGTGGCTGTGGCGCACCAGCTTGGGTGTGCCGGTGGTGCCGCCGGTGTGGAAGTAGCCCGCGGCATCGTCGCCGTTGGGCAGGCGGCCACTCGACAGTTGGCCGCTTGGCTGGCCGTCGAGCCGCGCGTCGAAGTCGTCGGCATCGAGACCGGGGTGCCGCGCGCCGCCCACCACGAGCACGGTCCTCAGCGTGGGCACCGCGTAACGCACGGCGGTCACCTTGTCCCACAGGTCCGAGCCCTCGCTGGGGCCGAATGTCACCAGCACGCGGGTGCCAGCGGCGCGCAGGATGTCGGCGATCTGGCCGGCCGAGAGCATCGGATTCACCGGGTTGGCGACACCCACGGCTTGGGCGCCGAACAGTGCAGCGAACGCCTGCGGCAACAGCGGCAACAGCAGGCTCACCACGTCACCCCGGCCGATGCCGAGCGCGTGGAACGCGTTGGCGGCCTGCGTCACGCGCGCGATCATTTGGCCGTGCGTCCACGTGAACGGCGTTTCGTCGGGGCTGGCGTGTTGCAGAAAGTGCAGCGCCGGCGCCTGCGGATCGAGCGCCGCGCCGAGTTGCAGCGCCTGGTAGGTGCTCTGCGCAGCCACCCGTTCGGCATACGGCGCGCTGGCCTCGAAGGCGGCCACCTGCGACATCGTTTCAAAGCGCGGCAGCTCGCTGCCGATCAGTTTGTCGAGCACATGGGCGCGTGGCGATGCGGGCATGGAGGCTCCTGGCGGAAGCCCAGTGTAGGGAAGCGGCGTGTGCGTGCGCTGCTGGGTCAAACGCGCGCAACGGCGTGACAACTGTCCCAATGCGGAGCAGGGACATTCAGGTGGCCACGGGCCTCGGCCAGAATCGCACCATGGCAACGCGATTTCGAGGTTGGCTGATTGCGATCGCACTGGGCGCCGCGGGCGTTTGCGCCGCGCAACCGGCGGCACCTGCTGCGTCGGCACCGCCGCGCTACACGTTCTCCTGGCCGCTCGACGCGCAGCACCTCAAGCCACGCGGCGGCACGACGCGCGGTGCGCCGGTCACGCTTGATCGGGAACTGTCAGCCGCATGGCGTGCCTTGCAGGCGCCGGGGATCGCCGGGCCGGAACGCGACCGCCGCGCCATCCTCGCGATGGCCGGTACCTACCGGGTGACGTTCGACTTCCTGGAAGTCGCCGGCTTCGTGCCGACCGACAAGGTGATCGCTCCGTACCAGTCGTGGGCCACCGAGAAGGTCTA
>DATKJN010000349.1:0-3854 GCA_035543655.1 Burkholderiaceae bacterium
GGCTGGGCGTTGTTCGCCGACGGCGACATGATCTGCCGCGACGACATCACCAAGCTGTGGGCGTTGCGCGATCCGAGCAAGGCGTTGATGGTGGTGCAGCACGACTATCAGACCAAGGCGGCGGTCAAGTACCTCGGCAACAAGAACCAGAACTACCCGCGCAAGAACTGGTCGAGCGTGATGCTGTGGAATTGCGCGCACCCCAAGCATCGCATCCTGACGCCGGAATTCCTGATGGCGCAGACCGGCGCATTCCTGCATCGGTTTACCTGGCTCGACGACAGCGAGATCGGTGCGTTGCCGAAGGAGTGGAACTGGCTGACGACCGAGTACCCGGACAACTACGACGCCAAGCTGCTGCACTTCACGCTCGGCACGCCGTGCTTCGAGGCGTACTGGAGCGCCGACATGGCCGACGAGTGGCACTCGCACCACGCGCGTGCCGAAGCCGGCATGCACGTATGAGGTCGGCGTCGTGGCCGAAACGCGTCAGAACCAGCGGTGAGCCAGCCGCCGCGGCAGCGACCAGCGGCGCCGGTGATAGCGCCACGCGTCGCGGTCGGCCTGGCGCACGCGATCCCACCCTTCATGCAGGTTGTGCAGCGCTGGCGTGGTGACCGCCGCGGGCTGCAACACGCAGCGCAGCGACAGCGGGTGCATCACAGGTCGGTGTTTCTCGAGCCGGTTGACCGCGAAGCCCGCTCGCGCAGCGGCGCGGGCCAGCGTGTCGGGACCAAAGTGGTACAGGTGCGCGATGTGCAAGCTGTCGAGGCGCTCGTACTCGGTGATGTCGGGCACGTCGATGTAGACCTGACCGCGCGGCGTCAGCAGCGTGATGAGGTCCGTCAGAAAGCGGACCGGATGAGCGACGTGCTCGTACACGTGGTTCATGATGATCAGATCGAAGGTCTGCGACCCCGAGGCTCGCAGCGCATCGACCGATGCGTGCAGCGTGCAGCCGGCATGGTCGACCGCAAACGCGCCGAACAGTGGATTGGGCTCGACCGCGATTCGCTGCGTGGTCGGCTCCAGATCGGCGATCGCCTTCAGGATGCAGCCTTCCGACGCGCCGATGTCCAGCACGGCGGCGCCGCGAAAGAGCAAGCCCTGGCTGTGCAGGAACTCCGCGGTCGTGGCCGCGCGCTCGTCCTTGCGGAACTCGCGGATGTAGGCTGCGCTCGGTGTATCGGTCTTCTGATAGTAGTGACGGTAGTGGTCGCGGTAGAACTCGTCCAGCGCCTGCTCGTCCGGTTGCGGATTGGTCATCACCAGGCCGCATTGCAGACAGCCCGCCGTGACGAGGTCCATGTCGTAGCGGTCGCTGCGCGCCAGGCGCTGAAAACGCGGCCCGTCGCACGACGGGCACGGCACGTGGCGCCAGGTGTCGCGAACCGGTTTCCAGGGGGCTTGCGGCTGCACGCCGCGATTCTCGCAGAGCGGCGGCCACCGACAGTAATCGCTGCGGTGCCGCGCACATGATCGACTTGTTCGTCTGCACCAACGAAGTCAACTACACGGTGGCGCTGGGCGAGCTGCGGCGCCGGCCGCGCACGTCGCTGCTGGTCTTCGACCCGGTGCGCTGCGACCGACGACCGGCTCGTCGGACGTGGCAGCTGCCGATCGGCCTTTGGGCCGACCGGGTCGTGCGTCACCTCGGGCGCTTCGGTCTTCTGCGCACGACGTTTGTACCGCACCTGCATTTCAGCCCGCGGCTGCTGCGCGAGGCGCAGCGCGCGCGCCACCTCGGTTTCCTCGATGACGGTCTCGACACGCTGCGTCGACGACCGCAGAACATCGATCCCGCCGCGCTGCCGGCCGCGCGGCCGACTTACCTGACCTTCAGCGAGTACCGCGAGTTGCCGGCGTGGCTGTCGGCTTTCGATGTGCAAGGGGTGTGCTCGGTGCGGGATCTGGCGCATGCAGGCCATCGAACGCCGATCGACCTGAGCGGCTTCGACCACCTGTTCATCGAGTCACCAGGGCTGGATGCCGGCGAGTTGATCGGCGCGCTGGGCATCGACCCGGCGCGGGTGCTGTGCGTGCGCCATCCGGTGCCGCACAAGCGAGGCACGCTTCCTTCGGCCTGCGCAGCGGTCGAAGGCCGCGGCCACGATCTCGAGGCCACGTTGCTCGCTGCGCGCAACGTCGATCTCTATTTCGGCTCGACCATGGCCGCGGTGTTCGCATTGCTCACCGAGACGGCCCGATACAACCGCATCCATGTGCAACTCGACGACGCGCAGCATGCCAACCTGATGCTGCCGGGCCGGTTCGACGTGGTGCCGATCGCCGGCCTGCGCCACACGCTGCGTCGCGCGGTGCGCCCGGCGCAGGGCAACTAGGGCGATCGTTCGAACCAGGGCTTCAGCAGCGACACGCGAGGCTCGGTGGCGATCGAGAAGCTGAAGTCCAGGTTCTTCAGCGATGCATTGGGGTTGTACGCGGGATCGTTGTCCAACCAGCGCGACCATCGATCGCGCATGCGTTGGAACTCACCTGCATGGCGGGCCTTCTGCTCGTCGCTTCGGTTGGCGCCGCGGGTGGCCGATTCGTGGTGGAACAACTCGGCATGCGGGGTCCACACCACACGATACCCAGCGGCTCGAACGCGCAGGCACAGATCGATGTCGTTGAAGTCGACTGCGAACGCCGCCTCGTCGAAGCCGTGGACCTGCTCGAACACGCCACGCCGCATCAGCATGCAGGCTGCGGTGACCGCGCTGAACTCCTGGGTCAGCTGGGCGCGCCCTTGGTACCCCGGCTGGTCGCGTGACAGCCGTTGATGGATGTGCGCGGCCACGCCGCCAATGCCAAGGATCACGCCCGCGTGCTGCAAGGTCTTGTTCGAAAACCACAACCGTGCCCCGACGGCGCCGACGTCGGGGCGCATGGCGAGCCCCACCATCTCTTCGAGCCAATCGGGCGTGATCACCTCGACGTCGTTGTTGACGAAGGCGAGCACCTGGCCGCGGCACAACGGAACGGCCGCGTTGTTCAGCGCGGCGAAGTTGAAGGGCCTGCCGTCGCGATGAATGCGAATGCGTGCGTCGGACTGCAGCTCGTCGAGATAGCGCAGCGTGTCGGGCTCGTCAGAGCCGTTGTCGACGATGATGATCTCGTAGGGCGCGTACGTGGTGCGCTCGATGATGCTGTGCACGCATTGGCGCAGCAGGTGCAGGCCGTTGCGGGTTGGAACGATCAGCGACGCCAGCGGTGCCGGCGAGGGCAGCGCATAGCGCACACGCACGCCGCCCGTCGACGCGGCATGGGCGCGGGCCGGCACCGCGCAGCGGTCGAGGTGGGCTTGCACCACGGCGACCTCGGCCGCGTCGGCGTGCGCCGCACTGAGCTGACGCGAAACCCGCTCGGCCTCGATGCGATGGCTCAACACATGCGGGATGTGCACGATGTCTTTCTCGGCGGCTCGTTCGGTCAGCCGCAACAAAAGGTCCCACCAGCGGGCTGAGGCGGATTCGATCGCCTGCTGTTCGAGCGCCAGCAAAGCACTGCGGCGCACCACGACGAGTCCGGCCAGGTAGGGCGTCGAACGCAGCAACTCGGCATTCCAGCCGCAGTGGAGCAATGGACTGTGACGTCCGCCGTTGCCAGCGGCACAGTCTTCGTCGGCGTACATCAAGGCGAAGTGCGGCGAGCGAGCGACGGCCTCTGCGATCATCATCGGCGCGTGCGGCGCGAGGCCGCTGTCCGCCGGAAGCAGCGCGATGATCTCGCTCGGCGCCGCTCGCACCGCCTCGGCGATGGAACCGCCCGACGGGTTGATCACGCGCCAGTTCGGCGTCAACGCCGGCCCTCGAAACCAGGGCCATTCCGGCGCGGCGGTGGCACGCGCGCAT
>DATKJN010000350.1:0-2119 GCA_035543655.1 Burkholderiaceae bacterium
CGCTGCTCGACCTGCTGAACTGAACGAAAGCCCGCGATGAGCACCAGCGACGGCCGCATCCTCGATCCGATCGACCGCATCTCCGAGGTGTTGTTCGGTCTGTTCATGGTGCTCACGTTCACCGGCACGCTGAGCGTGGCCACCGCGGCACGCGACGACGTGCGCACGATGCTCATCGCGGCGATCGGCTGCAACACGGCGTGGGGCTTCGTCGACGCGGTGATGTACGTGCTGCGCACGCTGGTCGAGCGCAGCCGCCGTGCCACGCTGCTGGCCGCGGTGCGCGCGAGCGCTCAGCCCGAGCAGGCACAGCGCGCCATCGCCGACCACATCGGGCCGCTGTCGGATGGCCTCGATCCAGGCGCGCTCGAGGGGCTGCGCCGCTGGCTCACCGCGCTGCCGCCGCACGCCACGCCGCGTGCCACGCTGACGGCGCGCGACCTCAAGGGCGCGCTGGCCGTCTTTCTGCTGGTGTTCGCGTCGACCTTTCCGGTGGTGCTGCCGTTCGTGTTCACCGGCGACCTGAAGCTGGCCATGCGACTGTCGGCTGCGATCGCGATCGTGATGATGTTCGGCTGCGGCTACAGCTGGGGCCGCTATGCCGGGGTCAAGCCGTGGCCGGCCGGGCTCGCGCTGGTGCTGCTCGGCGTGGCCATCGAACTCGTTGTCATCGCGCTCGGCGGCTGAGCGCACCAGCGCGGTGGCGCCGCGCACCGCGGGCGGTCGCGTGAAGGGGAGCGCCACCCGCTTTGGTGCAACAACCTAGGGCGTCGCGTGCACGGCGCTTGCACAATGCCCTCCACTCCCGCAACCGCCTCGTACCGAAAGCCGCCATGCCCACCGCCTTTTATCCCGCTCGCCGTGCCCTGCTCGCGCTGACCACCCTGCTGCTGTGCGGCACAGCCGGCGCGCAAACCCCGATCAAGTTCCAGCTCGACTGGCGCTTCGAAGGGCCCGCCGCGCTGTTCCTCGCCTCGGCCGCCAAGGGCTACTACAAGGCCGCCGGACTCGACGTGACGATCGACGCCGGCAACGGTTCGGGTGGCACGGTGACCCGCGTGGCCTCGGGCGCGTACGAAATGGGCTTTGCCGACCTGGCAGCGCTGATGGAGTTCCACGCCAACAACCCCGACGCGGCCAACAAGCCGGTGGCCGTGATGATGGTCTACAACAACACGCCGGCTGCCGTGCTCACGCTGAAGAAGAACGCGATCAAGACGCCGGCCGACCTGAACGGCAAGAAGCTCGGCGCACCGGTGTTCGACGCCGGGCGGCGCGGCTTCCCGATCTTTGCCAAGGCCAACAGCGTGGCCAGCGTCAACTGGATCAGCATGGACCCGCCGCTGCGCGAGACGATGCTCGCGCGCGGTGAGGTCGACGCCATCACCGGCTTCTCGTTCACCTCGCTGCTCAACCTGGAAGCGCGCGGCGTGAAGACCGACGAGATCGTGGTGATGCCCTACTCCGAGCACGGGGTCAAGCTGTACGGCAACGTGGTCATCGCCAGCCCGAAGCTGCTGAAGGAGAACCCGGCCGCGGTGAAGTCGTTCCTGTCGGCGTTCCTGAAGGGCGCGAAGGAAGTGATGGCCAATCCCGATGCGTCGATCGACTACGTGAAAGCGCGCGACGGCATCATCAACGTCGACCTCGAGAAGCGCCGCCTGCGCATGGCGATCGACTCGGTGGTTGCGAGCCCCGATGCACGCACCGAAGGCTTTGGCGTCGTGGTACCGGGCCGCCTGGCGCTGATGGCGTCGCAGGTGTCGGATGCGTTCGCCACCAAGACGCGTGTCGATGCTTCTGCCGTTTGGACCGATGCCTACTTGCCTGCCAAAGCCGAGCTGAACATCCTGCCTGCGGCGAAGAAGTGATCCTTTCGTCGGTGGGGACGCGGCGCGGTGGGCGGTACCCGGTGGGGGCTCCTACTGGGTCGGTCGGCCTTGCAGGCCGACTTCGCTGCGATGCTCGCACCGCAAGGGCGGCTGCGATGCCGCTCGCAGCGGCGCTGAACGCGCCACTGCCTCATGGCTTCTCGCCGGTCCGGCCCGTACCGGTCCGGACTCCCCCTTGCGCTGCTGCGCTTCTCGCCGCCCCACAAGTCGCCCACCCCGGGTACCGC
>DATKJN010000351.1:0-4559 GCA_035543655.1 Burkholderiaceae bacterium
AAACGTTCGGCCTCGCCGGCGCTCAAGTCCCAGTTCCACGGTGCGGCCGCGGTGTCCGACACGGTGACGGTGCCGAGCGCGCCGTTGGCAAACCGCAGTGCCGCCACCGCGGTGTCCTCGACCTCGTGGCCGCGCAGCGCAGTGGAGGCCAGCGCCTGCACGCTGGTGATCTCGCCGTACAGGTGGCGCATCAGATCGATGTCGTGGATCAGGTTGATCAGGATCGGCCCGCCGCCCTTCTGCCGCCGCCAGGCGGCATCGAAGTAATCCTGCGGCTTGAGCCAGGTGCACAGCACCGTGGCGCTGACCGGCCGACCGAGTGCACCGGCCGCGATCAGCGCTCGCGCCTTGCGGATGATCGGGTTGTGGCGCCGCTGGTGCCCCACCAGCACCGGCAGCCCGGCGGTGCGCGACGCATCGCAGATGCGCTCGGCCTGCTCCAGCGTGTCGGCGATCGGTTTTTCCACCAGCACCGCGGCACCGCGCGCGAGTGCATCGAGGGTGATCGGCGCGTGCAGACCATTGGGTGTGGCCACCACCACCGCACGCGGCTTCAGCTGCTCGAGCAGCGTGACGTGATCGGTGAAGAACGGCACGCCGGCGGCGCGCGCCACGTCGGCGCCGGCCGGCATCGGGTCGGCGATCGCGACCAGCTCGACGCTGGCGCTGCGCAACGCGCGATCGATGTGCGTGCGGCCGATCTGCCCGGCGCCGATGACGGCAATCGGCAACTTGGCCATGCGCGTCTCAGGCCGGTGCGTGCCAGCCGGCATCGACCCACAGCTCGCCGCTGACGGCGGCGTTGGCCAGCATGAAGCAGATCGCATCGGCGATCTCTTCGGGCTTGATCAGGCGGCCGAGCTGCGTGAACGGCAGGATGTTCTTGTCGACGTAGTCGGTGCCCATCGCGCGCACCATCGGCGTGTCGGTGAAGCCGGGATGGATCACGCTGCAACGCACGCCGTGGAACATCGCCTCCTTCATGATGGTGGCGGCGGCGCCCTCGAGGCCGGCCTTGGTGCTGGCGTACGAGATCTGGCCGCGATTGCCCTGCGACGAGATCGAGCCGATGAACACCACCGAGCCCTGGATGCCTTCGTCGGGTGTCCAGCGCTTCATGCCCTTGGCGGCGCGGTCCTCGGCGATGCGGCCGATCATCTCCAGCGCCCAGTACACCGGCGCGATCAGGTTCACGTCGACCACCAGCTTGAACTGCTCCAGCGGATAGATGCGCGCCTTGCCGGTGTTCTTGTCGATGCGCACGGCCAGATCGTCGCGCGTGATGCCCGCCGCCGGCACGCACAGCGACACCGGGCCATGACCGCGGCGCGCCATCGTGTCGTAGACCGATGCGCGAAAGGCCTCGTCGGTGGTGTCGCCGCGAAACGGCACGGCGAACGTGCGGCCCGCTTCGGCGTTGAGCGCGGCAGCCACCTCGTCGATGGTGTCGTTCACGTCGACCAGGGCCACCGCGGCCACATCGCGACGCGCCATCGCGGCGGCCACCGCGCGGCCGATGCCGCTGCCGCCGCCGGTGATGATCGCCACCCGGTTGCTGAACTCCATGCCCTCTCCGCCACGTTGTATTGCGCTGCAGCAGTGTAGTGCCTCGCCCGCGCGGGCACGTGCAGCCGCAGCGATCAGCGCCGGGTCAGATCGGCCGGCCGCGAGGGCATGATCTCGGTGGGGCGCGAGTCGCTGATGGCGGTGTCCTTGAACAGCGACGGGCGGAAGGTCTGCGCCAGCGACGTGGGAGCATCCATCGCCCACAGCACGATCGCGCGCGCGCTCATCGGCTTGGCGAACAGATAACCCTGCAGCTCATCGCAACCCATCTGCACCAGCAGGTCGCGCTGCGCCGGCGTTTCGACGCCCTCGGCGACCACGCGCAAGCCGAGCGCCCGCGCCATGGTGAGGATCGCTTCGACGATCGACCGCGCGCCGGCGTCGGTGGCCATGTCGGCGACGAAGGCGCGATCGATCTTGATCTCCTGCGCCGGCAGGCGGCGCAAGGTGGCCAGGCTCGAGTGTCCGGTGCCGAAGTCGTCGATCGACACATGGGCGCCGAGCTCGCGCAGGCGATCGAACGCGCTGCGCGTGACCTGCGTGTCTTCCATCGCCACCGACTCGGTGATCTCGCAGGTGAAGCGGTTGGGCTGCAGGCCATGCGCACGCAAGCCGGTCTGCAGCCGCTTGGCGAAATCGTCCTGCCGCATCTGAAAGCCCGACACGTTGATCGCCACGCGCATGCGCATGCCGTCCTTGCGCCAGATCGACGCCTGCTCGAGTGCCGCTTCGAGCACCCAGTTGCCGATGGCCTCGATCAGGCCGTGTTTCTCGGCGATGGGAATGAAACGTGCCGGGCTCACCATGCCCAGCTGCGGGTGTTTCCAGCGCAGCAGCGCCTCGACCGCGGTGACCTGCAGGCTCGTGGCCTCGATCTTCGGCTGGTACACCAGCTCGAGCTCGCGCCGGGCCACGGCCACACGCAGGTCCTGCGCCAGCCGCAGTTCCTCGCGCTGCTCGTTCTCGATGCGCGGGTCGAACAAGGCGTGCGAGCCACCGCCGGCGCGCTTGACCGCGCGCATCGCGGTGGCAGCGCGCAGGATCAGCTGCGCACTGGTGCCATGCTTGGGAAACAACGCCAGGCCCACCGATGCACCGGCCGCGAAGCGCTGCCCTTCGAGGTCCACGCCACCAACCAGCGCCTCGCTGACGCGCCCCGCCAGCAGTTCGCAGGTGGTGCTGTCGGCGTTGATCCAGATGGCGAACTCGTCACCGGCCATGCGGCACATCGGCACGCGCGCGCCGCACACCTCGCGCAGCTTGCGGGCGGCGGCTGCGAGCACCTTGTCGCCCTGCGTGTGGCCATGGCCCTCGTTGACGAGACGGAATCCATCGAGGCCGGCGTAGAGCAGTGCACCGCTGCGGCCTTCGCCGCGCTCGGTGTCCAGTGCCTGCGCCAGTGCCCCTTCGAAGGCCGCGCGCGACATCAGGCCAGTGACCGGATCGGTGGCGCCGTGCGCACTCTCGGCACGCGCCGCGGGAGCCGCCGCGGGGCGCAAGCGGCCGCGCACGGCCCAGGCCACGCCACCCGCGATCACCACGATGCCGATCAGCAAGGCCCAAACGAGCGGGCCGGATGTCGCGAGGTTGAGGGCGGACATGGGTGATTCTTGTTGGACGAGGCAATCGCCCCATCTTCCCGGCCCGCTCTGGGCCCGAAGCGCGGAATAACGCGCGATCGCCGGCCATTTCGGGACTTCGGCGTCGCGGTTGTCGAAAACCGGCCGACCGAATCGTCGTGGAGATGACGCGCAACAATCCCCCAAACCTTCAGGAGACCGTCATGCGATTCATGGTCATCGTCAAAGCCACCGCCGACAGCGAAGCAGGCGTCATGCCCAGCGAACAGCTGCTCGCCGAGATGGGGCGTTACAACGAGCAGCTGGTCAAGGCCGGCGTGATGCAAGCGGGCGACGGCTTGCACCCGAGCTCGAAAGGCGCTCGAGTGCGTTTCTCGGGCAAGGACCGCCAGGTGATCGACGGTCCGTTCGCCGAAACCAAGGAGCTGATCGCCGGCTTCTGGATCTGGAAGTGCGCATCGCTGAAAGAAGCGATCGACTGGGTCAAGCGTTGCCCGAACCCGATGCTGGGCGAGTCGGAGATCGAGATCCGCCAAATCTTCGAAGCCGAAGACTTCGGCGAAGCGTACACGCCCGAACTGCGCGAACGGGATGAGCGCATGCGCGCCGAGGTCACCGCGCAGCAGAAGGCGCGCTGAACCGGCGCCCGTCCGTTGTTTGCGATGATGGGCGCATGCGGAGACTTCAGCGCCCTCTCGTTCACGCCACACTGCTCGCCGGCGCACTGCTCGCCGGTTGTGCCCAACCCGGCCGCATGGCCGAGCCCACCGGGTTCGGCCCCACCGAGGCGCGCGAGGCGATCCAGCGCGTGCTGCCGGCGGGCACCGACGACAAGGCGGGCTGGGCGTCGGACATCCACGCCGCGCTGGCCACGCTGGAGTTGCCGTCGACGCCCGACAACCTGTGCGCGGTGATCGCCGTCACCGAGCAGGAGTCGAGCGTGCGTGCCGACCCGGCCGTGCCCAATCTGCCGTCGATCGCGTGGCAAGAGATCGATCGCCGCGCCGCGAGCGCCGGCGTGCCCAAGGTCGCGGTGCGCACGGCGTTGGCACTGAAGTCGCCCGACGGCCGCAGCTACGCCGAGCGCATCGATGCGGTCAGGACCGAACGGCAGCTGAGCGAGATCTTCGAGGACTTCATCGGCATGGTGCCGATGGGCAAGACCTTCTTTGCCAGCAGCAATCCGGTGCGCACCGGTGGCCCGATGCAGGTGAGCATCGCGTTCGCCGAAACGTACGCGCAAGCGCACAAGTATCCGTACCCGGTGAAGGAATCGATCCGGCGCGAGGTGTTCACGCGGCGCGGCGGGCTGTACTTCGGCACCGCGCACCTGCTGGCCTACGACGCGCCCTACGACAAGCTGCTGTACCGCTATGCCGACTTCAATGCCGGCCACTACGCGAGCCGCAACGC
>DATKJN010000352.1:0-5767 GCA_035543655.1 Burkholderiaceae bacterium
AAACATACGTGAAGTGCCTGGAGCACGGCCTCACGATCTTCGACATGCCGCCGGCCAAGGTCGAGACCGACCTGGCGCAGTGGCAGCCGATCCTGCAATGGCTGGCGCCGATGATCGAAGTCACGCACACCAGCGTCGAGGCCAAGCCGGCGCGCAAGGCCACGCGGCCGGTGCTGGCGCCGGGCTCGTCGCCGTCGGGCAACCTGAGACCGGCGGCGCCCACCGCCGAGGCCGAACTGACCGCGGCGCGCACCGCACCCGGCGCGCTCGACGCGTTGCCGCCGGCCGCGCCCAGAACCGATGAGCCCGCGGCGCCTGCAGTTGCGGCGCCTGCGCGTGAAACCGTCACGGTCCGCGCGGCTGAAGCCGAAGCGCCGCGCATCCACCGCCTGGTGCCGGTGAGCCCGGAAGAAGAGCTCGACAGCCACTTCGGTGGCCTCACCACGCGCATCGGGCGCTGGCTCGAATCGCTGTCGCTGAAGCGCGCGCGCTAGACGCCACGTCTCTCACGGCCGGCGCGCCGCGCGCCAGGAATGCACTGGAATCCGCGCACATTTCAGCGCTCCGGCACTCAAGGCGGCCCTCCACACTGCCGATGTACTGCACGAGCCGCCTTTGGGCGGTGCCTCCCGCGCGTGCTGCCAAGCGGCGCGGACTGAAATGGTTGTTTGGAGGAGGGGCCCATGGCCTGGATCGATCAATCGCGCCTCGTGGCGCGCGTGCGCGTGGGTCTGCTCACGCTGGCGGCGTGTGCCGCAATGGGCGTGTCGGCCGTCGACAAGGCGCCGAAGGCCACCGCGGAAGACAAACAATGGCTGCTCGGCCCGGTGCCGCAGCCGGAAGACAACGTGAGCACGCCGGCCCGTGTGGAACTCGGCCGCGCGCTGTTCTTCGATCCGCGCCTGTCGGGCAACGGCACGCTGTCGTGCGCCACCTGCCACAACCCGGCGCTGGGCTGGTCCGACGGCCTGCGCACCGGCGTCGGCATCAACGGCACCGTGCTCGGCCGCGCCACGCCGACGGTGGTGAACACCGCCTACAACACCCAGTTCATGTGGGACGGCCGCAAGAAGTCGCTCGAAGACCAGGCGCTCGGCCCGATGAAGACGCCTGAAGAAATGAAGACCGACTTCGGCAACGCGCTGACGATGTTGAAGTCGGTGCCCGGCTACCGCGAGAAGTTCGCGCGCGCCTATCCGGGCGAGCCGATCGCCGAAGAGACCGTCGCCAAGGCGATCGCCGCCTTCGAACGCACCGTGGTGTCGAACGACTCGCGCTTCGACCGCTGGGTGGCGGGTCAGCGCAACGCCATCACGCTGCAGGAGTGGCGCGGCTACCAGGTGTTCAAGGACGCCGCCAAGGGCAACTGCGTGGTCTGCCACGCGCCGCCCAATTTCACCGACAACGGCTACCACAACATCGGCATCGCGCACGCGCACGGCGCCGAGGACCTGGGCCGCTTCAACATCCGCAAGGCCGCGGTGCTGAAGGGCGCGTTCAAGACGCCGACGCTGCGCGACATCGAACTCACCGGGCCGTACTTCCACAACGGCACGGCGGTGACGCTGACGGACGTGGTGGACCACTACGCACGCGGCGGCGACGACCGCAGCAACGTGTCGAAGGACGTGCGCCAGCTCGACCTGAGCCCGCAGGACAAGCTCGACCTGGTGGCGTTCATGAAGACGCTCACCGGTTCGCAGCGTTCGGCCAGCATCCCGGCGCTGCCGCAGTGAGGTAGACGGCCGTGATCAAGCTGCACCTTCCTTCCCGGGCCAGCCTGTGGTGTGCGGTGGCGCTGAGCGCCACCGTGCTGGGCTTCGGCACTGCGACCGTGTGGGCCGAGCCCGAGAAGACACAGACCCTGGTTCATGGCGCCAACGGCGCGCTGCTGCCGCGCGACAGCAAGGACGCCGCGGTGTTTCGCGGCGGCCTGGTGTACGCCAACTACTGCGTCACCTGCCACGGCATCAACGCCGACGGCAACGGCCGCGCCGCGCGCCTGCACACGCCACGCCCGGCCAACCTGCGCGCCAGCGACAAGAACGACGCCTACATCGGACTCATCGTGCGCAAGGGCGGCGAACCACTCGGCCGCTCGACCGGCATGCCGCCGTGGGGCGAGGAGCTGACCGACGAACAGATCGGCGACGTGGTCGCATTCGTGCGTTCGGTCAACGCGCAGAGCCACAGCCGTTGAGGCCGCATTTCGATTTCCAGGAGCATCCCATGAAGACTCTGAACCTCATCGTCCTGGCCGCCGTGCTCGCCTGCGGCAGTGCACTCGCCTCGCAGGAACACGTGGTGGCGCAGAAGGACAAGTCGTTCTCGACCAAGAAGCTCGACATCAAGGTCGGCGACAAGGTGGCGTTTCGCAACGACGACGGCTTTTCGCACAACATCTTCAGCCTGACCGACGCGATGCCGTTCGACCTCGGCACTTACGGCAGCGGGCAGCTGAAGACGGTGACCTTCAGCAAGGCCGGCAAGTTCGAAATCGAGTGCGCGATCCATCCGGACATGCGCATGGTGGTCAACGTCGCGCCGTAATCGCCTGCAGTTCACGCGTCGCGCACGCACCATGTTCACGATGAAGACCTTTTGCCGACGGTTGGCTCGTGCGGCCGCGGCACTCGGGCTCGCCTGGACGGTGTTGCACGCCGGCGCGCACGACCTGCGCCACGGCCGCATGCCGCCGGCCGACGTGGGCGGCGAGCTCGACCTGGTCGACCAGCACGGCGCGAAGTTCGCGCTGTCGCGGCTGGCCGGCGAGCCGGTGCTGCTGTTCTTCGGCTTCACGCACTGCGGTTCGACCTGCCCGATCGCCTTGGGCAACGCCCGCCAGGTGCTGCACACGCTGGGGCCGGCCGCGCCCGCAGCGGTGGTGTTCGTGACGCTCGACCCATTGAACGACGGACCCGAACAGATGCGCGACTTCGTGCAGCGCATCGACCCGCGCATCATCGGACTGACCGGCAGCCCGGCGCAGATCGAACGTGCGGCCGAGAACTACGGTGTCGGCATCCGCCAGGTGCAGGGCAGCGTCGAGCACAGCTCGATGTGGTACCTGCTCGACGGCCAGGCGCGCGTGCGTCGTGTCTATGCGCACAGCACGCCGGCACACGAGCTGGTGGCCGACCTGCGCCGACTGAGTCCGAACAAAGGCGCACGATGAACGCGACCCCATCGCACCGCGGCCTGCAGCGCCTGCGCCACCTTGGCATCGGCGCGCGGTTGGTGCTCGGCTTCGGCCTGGTGTGCCTGTTGATCGTGGTGATGGCGGCCAATGCCGCATGGCAATCCAACAAGCTGCAGCGCCAGTTCGCCCATGCGCTGAACGACGGCGTGTCGGTGCTCGCGCGTTTGCAGGCGCTGAGTGTCGACGTCAGCGACGTCGGCCTGGCAGCGCGCGACTCGATCCTGGCCAGCGAGCCCGCGGTGGCACAGACCGCGCTCGAGCGCATCGAAGCCGGCCGCGGCCGCATCGGCGAGGCGATCGAAAAGCTCAACCAGCAACTTGGTGACGAGCAGAAGGCGCTCGCCGAGGAGCTCGGCAATCACAGCAGCAGCGTGCTGGTCGTGCTGGTGCGCCTCAGCCGCCTGCAGCGTGCACAGCAGGTCGAGCCGGCGAAGGCGTTGCTGTTCACGCAGCTGCAGCCGAAGATGGACGCGTTCGCCAAGGGCATCGACAAGGCCCAGCTGCTGCAACTGCAGGCGCTGGAGAAATTGCGCGCCGAGTCCAACGGCCGCACCATGATGGCGATCTGGACCACGGCAGCGATGGCCGCTGCGGCCCTGCTGATCTCCGGCGTGCTCGCCTTCATGATCACGCGCAGCATCACGCGTCCGGTGGACGATACCGTGCGCGTGGCCGAAGCCATCGCCGCCGGCGACCTGACGGCGCACCTGGCGATCCGCCGTGACGACGAACTCGGCCGGCTGCAGCAGGCCGTGCTGGCGATGCAGCAGCAGCTGCGCGAATTGGTCGGCGGCATCGGCGGCCTGGCCGACCAGGTGGCGATGGCCAGCGGCGAGATCGCCGACGGCAGCCAGGATCTGAGCCGCCGCACCGACGAGACCGCGGGCTCGCTGCAGCAGACCGCGGGTGCGATCGAAGAGCTCACCGACACGGTGAAGCGCAGCGTCGATGCCGCGCAGACCGCCAACCAGATGGTCAATGCCGCCGCGACCACCGCCGAACGCGGCGGTCAGGCGATGGCGCAGATCGTCGGCCGCATGGGCGAGATCGCCACGGCGAGCAACCGCATCGGCGACATCACCGGCGTGATCGACGGCATCGCGTTCCAGACCAACATCCTGGCGCTCAACGCCGCGGTCGAGGCCGCGCGCGCCGGCGCCCATGGCAAGGGCTTCGCGGTGGTGGCGGCCGAGGTGCGCTCGCTGGCGCAGCGCGCCGCACAGGCCGCGCACGAGATCAAGGGCCTGATCCAGACCAGCACCGAGACCGTGCAGTCGGGACAGAAGCTGGTCAAGGATGCCGGCGTGACGATGCAAGACATCGTGGCCGGCGTGGCGCGCGCCACCGCGATGGTCGACGAGATCTGCAAGGCCGCCGGCACACAGAGCGCCGGCTTGGGCGAAGTCAACCAATCGGTCACGCGGCTCGACGAGATGACGCAGCAGAACGCCGCGTTGGTCGAACAGAGCGCCGCGTCGGCCGAAGGCCTGCGCGATCAGGCGCGCGAGCTGCAGTCGCTGGTCAAACGCTTCAAGGTTTGACGCTGCAGCGGGCCAGCGGCTTGGCCTGCCACGCGGTCGCGCCCGGATCGCTCAACGAACGCAAGAACGCCACCAGGTCGGCGCGCTCGCCGTCGCTCAGCCGCAACGGCTTGAGGATCTGCTCGCCATCGGCATGCAGGCGTTCGAGATCGAGATCGGAGTAGTGACGCACCACGTCGTCGAGCGAACCCAGCTGGCCGTCGTGGGCGTACGGTGCGGTGTCGGCCACGTTGCGCAAGCTCGGCACCTTGAACTCGCCGAAGTTGCGGTGCTGCGGCTGCACCTGCCGCGTCTTGGTCGTGACCGCTGCATCGTCGCGCGCATCGCTCCAGCGCGACAGCAGGTTGTATTCGCTCAGGTGCAACAGCTCGATGCCTTTGTGGCGACCGGGGTCGACCACGCCGGGCCGCACGAAGAACGGCAGCCCGGTGTCGCCGAACTCGCCGTTGCTGAACAGCGGGCCCACGTGGCAGAGGTGGCAGTTGCCGCGGCCGACGAACAGGCGCAAGCCGCGCTGCGCGGCGGCCGGGTAGCGCGATGCCGTGCGCGCATCGCCACGCACGATCGCGTCGCGGAAGGCATCGAACGGCGTGCGGCCCGACACCAGCGTGCCGACGAAGGCACCGATCGCCTTGCTGGCGTTGACCAGCACGGTCTCGGGGTCGTCTTCCGGCACGTGGCCGAACGCCTGGCGATAGCGGCACGACAACTCGGCGTCGCGCGCCAGCGTGTCGCGCACGTGCGGCGGCGTGGCGTCCATCTCGTGCGCGTGCAGGATCGGCCGGATCGCCTGCGCCCACAGGCTGTCGGCCGCACCGTCCCAGCCGTACCAGCGCTCGTGCACCGCGTTCCACAGCGACGGCGCGTTGCGGTCCAACGCCTGCCGCCCCTGCGAACGCTTGCGCGCGTCGGCGAACGCCAGCAGCGGCTGGTGGCAGGTGGCGCACGACATCGTGCCGTCGATCGACAGCCGCGCGTCGAAGAACAGGCGCTGGCCGAGTTCGATCGCCGCCGGCTGTGCCGCCAC
>DATKJN010000353.1:0-10135 GCA_035543655.1 Burkholderiaceae bacterium
GAACGAGCTCACGCGCGCACCGCGCGTCACCGGCAGCACACGGTGCAGGCTGCTCGACGGGTACAGGATCAGGTCACCGGCTGGCAGCTTGACCTCGTGCGTGCCGAAGGTGTCCACCACCTCAAGCTCGCCGCCGTCGTAGTCGTCCGGTGCGCTGAGGAACAGAGTGCACGACAGGTCTGTGCGCAGCTTCAGGCCGCTGCCCGGCACGCCGCGGATCGCGCCGTCGATGTGCAGGCCGTACTGCTCGCCGCCTTCATAGCGGTTGAACAGGGGCGGAACGTAGCGCAGCGGCAGCGCGGCCGACATGAACAGCGCGTGCGCTTCGAGCGCCTTGAGGATCACCTCGCCCCAGCTCAGCGAGAGCGCGCCGCCTTCGGCAAGCTGCCGGTTGTGCTTGACCCTGGCGCCCTGCTCGCCCACGGTGGCGCGCCCGTCGATCCACTCGGCGCCGTCGATCGCCTGCCGGATCTGGGCCACTTGGCTTGGCGAGAGTACGCCTGGCACGTGGAGAAGCATGGCGGTCAATCCATCGGGGTCAAAAGCTGAGGTTGGCCGTGAGCAGCACGTTGCGCGGCTGGCCCGGGATGTAGCGCGAGCCGCCGTTGTTGAGCGACACGCTGTAGACCTCGTCGAACAGGTTGAAGACGTTGAGCTGCAGCGACACGTTCTTCGTCACGTCGTACTGCAGCATCGCGTCGGCCACCCAGTACGCCTCGGTGCTCAGCAGGTTGGTGGTGACCACCTGGTTGCTGCTGCGCGACACGGTGTCGACATAACGCGCCCCACCGCCCACGGTCCAGCCCGGGAACGGCAACTTGTAGGTCAGCCACGAACTGAATGTGTTCTCCGGCGTGTAGACGATCACGCCGCCCTGGTTCGCGTTGGCGCCGTTGGGCACGCCTTGCAGGATTTCGCTGTGCATGTGCGCATAGCCGAGGCTCACGTTGAGATCCGGCGTCACCTGCCCCACCAGCCCGAGCTCGATGCCGTCGACGCGGCGCTTGCCGATCTGCGTGAACGTGGGCGGCGTCAAGCCGTCGGAGACCAGCTCGTTCTTGTTTTCGCTGCGGTACACCGCCGCGGTCGCCGCCAGCCGGCCACCGAGCAAGTCCCACTTGGTGCCGAACTCGACGTTGCTGCCCTCTTGCGGCTTGAGATTCGGGCTGGCTTGGTTGGTGGCCACGTTGCTGAGCGTGAAATTGGCGCCGCCCGGCGGCTGGTACGCGTTGGACACGGTGGCGTAGAGGCTGCCGTTGGCGGTGGGCTTGAACACCGCACCGAGCTTCCAGCTGACCAGGCTGTCGGTGAGCGACAGTGGCGCGTTCTGCACCAGCGTCTCCGGCGTGGTGGCGGTGGCCGCGGTGAAGGTCGAGCTGTTGGTCTCGGTGTGGAACTTTTCCCAGCGCACGCCGGCGTTGACCAGCCACGCCTCCGACAGCTTCAGGGTGTCGAACGCATACACCGCCGCACTCAGCGTGCTGCCCTTGGCGTATGCGCCCTTGAACGGCGGATCGAGGAACACATCGTTGACGCTCGGGTTGTAGAGGTTGGCCACCGGCTGCTGCAGCGACGCCGGCAGCGTGGTGTTGGTGAGCGTCTGCGCGTTTTCCTGGTTCTGCGATTCGTAGATCAGCTCGAAGCCGGTCGACAGCGAGTGCCGCATGCCGCCCCAGTCGAACTCGCTGGTCAGGTTGGTCTGGTTGGTCAGGATGTTGTTGGTCTGGTGGCGGCCCTGGCGGCTGCGTGCCACGGTGGAGGCCGCCGGATCGGCGGCGTCGAACGTCACCGCATTGACGCCGGTCAGCACGAAGTCCTGCTGCGTGCTGCCCAGGCGCGTGGTGTTGCGCAACGTCATGCCCGGCGCGAGGTCATGCTCGATTCGCGTCGTGAACATGTGCAGCCGCACGTCATCGAAGTCGTTGATCGAGCCGTAGTAGTTGCTGGGGTCCACGGCCGGGCCCTGCGCGCCGATGTAGCCCGGCAGCCCATAGGTCGACACGCCACCGTCGGGTCGGTTGCGCTGGTCGACGAACAGGTAGTTCAAGTAGCTGCGTGTCGGCGTGCCGAGGCCGAACGCGACCGACGGCGCGAAGCCGAAGCGCTTGGCTTGCACTTCGTCGCGCCCCGGCACACCGAAGTCCTGCGCCATCAGGTTCAGGCGCAGCGCCGAGCCGGGGATCGACAACTCCAGCGGCCGGTTCACGTCGGCGGTGAGGCGCAGGCGGTTGGCGTCGCCCAGCGAGACGCTGCCGTTGGTGAAGGTCTCGCGGTTGGCCATCTTGGACACCAGGTTCACGTAGCCCGACGAGGCGCCGCGCCCGTTGTCCGAGCCCGACGGGCCCTTGATGACCTCGATCTGCTCGATGTTGAACACATCGCGCGAGATGTTGCCGAGGTCGCGCATGCCGTCGACGAAGATGCTGTTGGTGGTGTCGAACCCGCGCATGAAGATCGAGTCGCCGGTCGCCGTGTTGCCGTTCTCGCCGAGTTGCAGCGTGATGCCCGGCGTGTTGCGCAGCGCCTCGGCCAGCGATGTGGCCGCCTGCTGCTGAAGGATCTCCTTCTTGATCACGGTGATGGTCTGCGGCGTGTCGACCAGCGGCTGGGTGAACTTGGGCGACGAGGCGTTGTCGGCCTTGTAGTCATTGGCCGGCGCGCCGCCGGTCACTTTGACGGCGGGCAGCGTTGCCTCCTTCGGTGCATCGGCCGGCTTGGGCGGCTCGGTGGTTTGTGCGGCCACCGGCAGCGCCACCAGCGCGGCCAGGCTCAATGCGGAGGCGCGCGCCGGCGCTCCGTGCTTGCGGCTCTTGATGTAAGCCATCGATCGACCCTTGAAGTTGGAGTTGGTGTTCCGCTCGCGGCCGGTGGATCCGGTGGAGCGGCAAGGGCATGACTGGCGGCGGCGCGCAAGCCCGGTGGGCACGATAACACGAGATGCGAACGATTCGCATTAATGTTTAACCTGAGCCGGCAGCGGCACCACCGGACGTACGCCGCCCCCGCGGGGCAGCGTGCGGACGCGACTGGCAAACTGATCGCGTGCCCGAGCTGCCCGACATCACCGTCTACGTCGAGACCCTGGCGGCCAGGTTGAAGGGCGACACGCTGCAGCGGGTGCGCGTGCTCAATCCGTTCGTATTGCGCACGGCATTGCCGCCGATCGGCCAGGCCGACGGCGCACGCGTCACCGGAGTCGAGCGCCTCGGCAAGCGCGTGGTGCTGGCATTGCAGGCCACCGATGGAGCCGAGCTGTTCCTGGTGATCCATCTGATGATCGCGGGCCGGCTGCGCTGGCTGGCCGCCGGTGCCAAGCCGCCCGCCAGAGGCGCGCTCGCGACCTTTACCTTCCGTGCCGGCACCTTGCTGTTGACCGAGGCGGGCACCAAACGGCGCGCCTCGATTCACCTGGTGGACGGACGCGCGGCGCTGCAGGCGATGGATCCCGGCGGCATCGATGTGCTGCATGCCGACGTGTCGGCGTTCGCACGCCAGCTGCAGGCGGAGAACCACACGGTCAAGCGCAGCCTCACCAATCCACGCCTGTTCAGCGGCATCGGCAACGCCTATTCCGACGAAATCCTGCACCGCGCTCGGCTGTCACCGATCGTGCTGACGCGCAAGCTCACCGCCGACGAGATCACGCGGCTGCACCAAGCGACTCGCGACGTGATGAACGAATGGATCGGCCGCCTCGGCGGTGAAGCAGCCCAGGCTGGCGGCTGGCCGGAGAAGGTGACCGCCTTTCATCCGGCGATGGCAGTGCATGGGCGCTACGGCCAGCCGTGCCCAGCATGCGGCTCGCCGGTGCAGCGCATCGTGCACGCCGACAACGAGACCAACTACTGCGCGCGCTGCCAGACCGGCGGCCGCCTGCTCGCCGACCGCGCACTGTCGACGCTGCTCAAGGCCAGCTGGCCCAAGCACATCGACGACATCGAGTAGGGCGGGCGCCTCGGGTCAGCGCGGCTTCTGGCGCGGGCCGCGGCCCCTCACTCCTCCAGCAGTGACCGCAGCATCCAGGCGGTCTTTTCGTGCACGTCGAGGCGCTGGGTCAGGAGGTCGGTCGTCGGTTGGTCGTTGGCCTTGTCCACCAGCGGGAACAGCTCGCGCGCGGTGCGTGCCACCGCTTCGTTGCCTTGCACCAGGATGCGCACCATCTCCAGCGCCTTGGGCGGCGTGGCCGGCGCGTCGGGCACGGTGGCCAACTTGCCGAACTGGCCATAGCTGCCGGGCGCGGCGTGGCCCAGCGCGCGGATGCGTTCGGCGATCGGATCGACCGCGTTCCACAGCTCGGTGTACTGGGTCATGAACATCGCATGCAGCGTGTTGAACATCGGACCCGTCACGTTCCAGTGGAAGTTGTGCGTGGTCAGGTACAGCGTGTAGGTGTCGGCCAGCAGACGGCTCAGGCCGCCGGCGATCGCGGCGCGGTCCTTCTCGTTGATGCCGATGTGGATGCCAGGGGCGGCGTTCTTGGTTTTGGCCATGGTGTTCTCTCTTTTCGCAATCGGTCGTTCAGACGCGTCAACGATAGCGCGCTGGCGTGTGCGGTCCATTAGAAATGCGCAAGCGATCCGATAGCCTCGTCGGCGCGCGGCGGCGATCACTGCGCGAAGGTCCCTGGCAGCGCAGGGAAGCACAGCGGAATGATCAATAGATAGCACAAATCAATGAATATGACTCGATAGGTGTGGCAGCAAGCGCATCGGCCCGCCGCACGCTCCATGAAAACCCCGGCATCGAATCGATGGCGTCGATCGGTTTGATGCGCAATGATCATTTCCGTGTGGCGACGGCCATTCGTAAGCTGCACGCGCCGGTTCGACGGGGATCGAGCGCGGCCACGCGATCAACAAAGGAGACAGCTCATGGGCACGCGAGGCATCACGCGGCGGCAGGCCGCGGCCGCGGTGGGTTTGTTCGGCATGGCCGGCCGGTTGCGCGCCCAGGGCGCGCCGATCCGCATCGGCAGCACGCTGGCGCTGACCGGCCCGCTGTCGGCGACGGCGCAGATCCACAAGATCGTCGGCGAGATCTACGTCGAGCAGGCCAACAAGCGTGGCGGCTGGCTCGGCCGGCAGCTCGAGTGGGTGCTGAAGGACGATCAAAGCAAGCCCGACCTCGCGCGCACGCTCTACGAGCAGCTCGTGACCGCCGACAAGGTCGACCTGCTGATGGGTCCGTACGCCACCGGCGCAATCCTGTCGGCGATGGGCGTGGCGCAGCGCTACGACAAGGTGCTGGTGCACCACACCTTCGGCATTCCGTCGCTGGCCAAGTACGAGCGCGCGTTCCCGGCCTGGTCGCTCGGCTCGGTGCCGCAGGACACGGTGCCCAACACGCTGTTCGATGCGCTGGCTGCCGGCCCCAAGCCGCCGAAGACGATCGCGGTGGTGACGAGCAAGTTCCCGTCGATCCAGTTCATGAGCGCGGGCGCGCGCGAGGTGGCCAAGAAGCGCGGCCTCAATGAAGTGCTGTTCCTCGAATGGGACTTCGGCAACCGCGACTTCGGCCCGATCGCCAACCGTGTGAAGGACGCCAAGCCCGACTTCGTGTGGGTCGGTGCGATCGGCCTCGACGGCAACTTGCTGCTCGATGCGATGAAGAAGATCGACTACGTGCCACCGCAGCACTTCTATCTCTATCCGGCGCCCGGTCCACTGGTGACGCTGCCCGAAGCCAAGAACGCGCTGTCGGTGACGATCTTCGAGGACCAGCCGCCCTTCACCAGCAACCCCGGCGCCACCGAGTTCGTCAATCTGTATCGCGAGCGCGCCACCGCGGCCAAGCTGCCCGACCCATCGGTCGAAGTGCAGGCCGGCGCTTCGTACTCGGCCTGGCAGATCCTCGAGGCCGGCGTCGTGGCGACCAAGGGGCTCGATGACAAGGCAATCGCGTCGTGGCTCAAGGCCAACAAGGTCGACACCATCCAGGGCAAGCTGCATTTCACCGGCACCGGCAACTACGGTGACGACCTGATGCGCATCAAGCAGGTGCAAGGCGGCAAGTGGACCGTGGTGTGGCCGGCGAGTTTTGCCGCCGGCGGCGTCAAGCTGGCTGCGAACTGACGGTCGGCCACCCGAAGGCGCGCCGCACCAACGCATGTCGGGGTTCACGCTGCCCAGCGTCACGCTGCTGTCGCAAAGCATCCTCTCGGGCATCTTCGTCGGCGCGCTCTACGGCCTGCTCGGGCTCGGTCTGAGCCTGAGTTGGGGCCTGCTGCGCCTGATCAACCTGGCGCACTTCGCGTTCGCGTTTCTCGCCGCCTACCTGTGCTACCAGATGGCGTCGTGGGGCATGGACCCGCTGCTGACGCTGCTGGTGATCGTGCCGCTGTTCTTCGCCATCGGCGCCGCGGTGCATTGGATGATGGCGCGCTTCTCGGTCACGCCGTTCAATTCACTGCTGTTGACCTTCGGCCTCACCGGCATCGTCGAGGCGCTGATCCAGAGCATCTGGACCGCCGACTTTCGCAAGCTCGAATCGGCCTACGGCC
Source organism: Burkholderiaceae bacterium (assembly GCA_035543655.1). Taxonomy (GTDB): domain Bacteria; phylum Pseudomonadota; class Gammaproteobacteria; order Burkholderiales; family Burkholderiaceae_C; genus JAEUPI01. The sequence goes on from DATKJN010000353.1 coordinate 6,500, forward strand.
ACATGAAGTTCAGCGTCGGTGTGTTGTACGTGCCTGTTCCCGAGCTGATCACGCTGCTGCTGGCCATCGTCATCTCGTTCGGCGTGTGGTTGGTGCTGCGTTACACCGACCTCGGCAAGGCGCTGCGCGCGGCGGCTGAAGACGCGCCGATCGCTGCCGCATTCGGCGTCAACCAGAAGCGCAACGCGCTGCTGCTGGCCGGCACCTGCTCGGCACTGGCCAGCGTGGCCGGCGTGTGCCTGGCGCTCAGCTACACGCTGGCGCCATCGCAGATCTACGCCTGGATCGGCGTGGTGTTCGCCGCGGTCATGCTCGGCGGCCTCGGCCGTGCGCTGGCGCCGCTGATCGCCGGCGGCGTGATCGGCGTCAGCGAGGCCGTGACGATGGCGGTCACCGCGCCCTCATGGGCGCCGCTGGTGTCGTTCACGGTGCTGATCGCGATCCTGTTGTTCCGTCCGGGACGCGCGGCATGACAACAATCCCCCCCGAAGCGCCTTCGGCGCCCGCCTCGACGCGGGGCGCCGCCAGCGGACCGGCAAAGCCGGATCCGCGGCGTCCGCTTGGCCGGGTACGCACACCGGCGACGATCGCGGCCGCGGCGATTGCGCTCGCCTTCGTGCCGACGCTCGGGCTGCCGGCGTTCTACGACTCGCTGCTGTACCTGATGCTGCACTGGATCGTGCTGGCCGTGTCGTGGAACATCCTGTCGGGCTACACCGGCTACTTCTCGTTCGGCCACGGTGCGTTCTTCGGCACCGGCCTGTACACCAGCGCCACGCTGATGGCGCGCTTCGACTGGCCGTTCCTGTACACGCTGCCGGCGGCGGCGCTGTTGGCGTGTGTGCTCGGCGTGGCGCTGGGCGCGGTGGTGTTCCGCGTGAGGGGAGTGCGCGGCGAGGTGTTCGCACTGTTGACGCTGGCAGTCACCTTCGTGATCGGCACCGTCATCGTCAACACGCCGATCGACGGCGGCAACGGTGTCTCGCTGGCCTCGGCACCGGTGCCCAAGCTCGGACCGACGCCGTCATCGACGTTCTATCTGCTGGCGTTGATGGCGGCCACCGTCACGCTGCTCGTCGCCTGGGGCATCTCGGCGTCCAAGCTGGGCTCCGGCCTGTTCGCGATCCACGACGACGAGGATGCGGCCGAGGTGATGGGCGTGCCGACCTATCGCTACAAGCTGATCGCGTTCGGCATCTCGTGCGCGTTGGCCGGCGTGGCGGGCGGCATCCATGCGCTGTTCCTCAACTATGTGACGGTCGGCGAGGTGTTCACGATCACCGTGCCGTTGACGGTGGTGTTGATGAGCGTGCTCGGCGGCACTCGCCACTGGGCCGGGCCAGCGGTCGGTGCGGTGGCGATCACGCTGCTGCTGTACGCGTTCACCGGCTCGAATCTCGCGGTGGCGGGCAAGGCAGTGATCGGCGTGATCCTGATCGCGGCCATCCTGTTCATGCCCGACGGCATCCTGCCGCGCCTGCAGCGCTGGCTGGTGCGCAAGAAGCCGGCCGGGGCCGTGCCCGCACCGGCTGCGATGCTGGCACCGCCGGCATCGGTGGTGTCCGCCGGCAGCGTGTTGCTGCAGGTGCGTGGTTTGCACAAGGCGTTTCGCGGCGTGCGCGCGCTGGCCGGGGTCGACGTCGACGTGCGGCGCGGCGAGATCCTGGGGCTGATCGGACCCAACGGCTCGGGCAAGTCGACCTTCATCAACGTGGTCAGCGGGCACTATGCCGCCGACCGCGGCAACGTGGTGTTCGAGGGCCACGAGCTGACGGGCCGTGCGGCGCACGGCATCGCGCGCGCCGGCATCGCTCGCACCTATCAGATCCCGCGGCCGTTCGCGCACCTGAGCGTGCTCGACAACGTGGCGCTGGCCACGATGTTCGGCGGCGCGGTGCCCGACCCGGATGCGGCGCGCCGCCAGGCGATGCAGTGGCTCGACTTCACCCGCCTGCACGACAAGGCCCATGCGCGTCCGGATGAGTTGAATCTGCACCAGCGCAAGTTCCTGGAACTGGCGCGTGCGTTGGCGTCACGGCCGCGGCTGGTGTTGCTCGACGAGGTGTTGTGCGGCCTGACCCCGGGCGAGATCGACGACGCGGTGGCGCTGATCCGGCGCATCCGCGAGCAAGGCTCAACCATCGTGTTTGTCGAACACGTGATGCGGGCGGTGGTCGCGTTGACCGATCGTGTCGTGGTGTTCCACCACGGGGAGCTGCTCGCCGAAGGCACCGCCGCCGACGTGATGCAGCGCGCCGAGGTGATGACGGCCTACCTCGGCCAACCGGCGCCCGGGGCCGCTCCGCTGGCGGGCGCCCATGCTTGAGGTGAAGGACCTGCAGGTCGCCTACGGCGCCGCACCTGCGCTGTGGGGCGTGTCGCTGCGGCTGCAGGCCGGCGAGCTGCTGAGCGTGGTCGGTCCGAACGGCGCGGGCAAGACCACGCTGGTCAACACGCTCGCCGGCATCTTGCGCGCGCGCGGCGGGCAGATCGTGTTGGACGGCCGTGACATCACCGCCTTTGCGCCCCATCGCTTCTGCGAAGCCGGCATCGCGGTGGTGCCCGAGGGCCGGCGCCTGTTCGTCGGCATGACGGTGCTCGAGAACCTCGAGCTCGGCAGCCTGCTGCCCGCCGCCAAGGCGCAGCGCCAGGCGTCGCTCGACTCGGTGCTGGCGCTGTTCCCAGCGCTCGAGGCCAAGCTCGGCAGCGCCGCCGGCGAGCTGTCGGGCGGCCAGCAGCAGATGGTGGCGATCGCTCGCGCGTTGATGGCGCGGCCGCGCCTGCTGCTGCTCGACGAGCCGTCGCTCGGCCTGTCGCCGTTGGTGGTGCACGAGATGTTCGGCGCCATCCGCAGCGTGAACGCGCAAGGCATGTCGGTGTTGCTGGTGGAGCAGAACGTGGCGATGGCGATGCAGGTGGCCACGCGCGCCTATGTGCTCGAAGAGGGCCGTGTCGTCGCCGAAGGCACGCCGCAGGCCCTGATGCAGCAGCCCGAAATCCAGCGCGCCTACCTGGGCGCATGAACCATGAAGCGCGCCGGATGTGGTGCGTGAACGTCAGGAGGTCTTCACCATGTTGTTCCCCACCACCATCGTCGGCAGCTTTCCGCAACCCGAGTGGCTGATCGATCGCGAGAAACTGGCCGGGCGGTTTCCGCCGCGCGTGCGCGCCAAGGAGTTGTGGCGCATCCCGCCGCAATACCTGGAGCAGGCCCAGAACGACGCGACCCTCGTCGCGATCCGTGCGCAGGAAGAGGCGGGGCTGGACATCGTCAGCGACGGCGAGATCCGGCGCGAAAGTTATTCGAACCGCTTCGCCACGGCGCTCGAGGGCGTGGATCTCGACAACCCCGGCAGCGCGCTCGATCGCTCGGGCCATCCCAACCCGGTGCCGCGCATCGTCGGGCGCATCCGCCGCAAGCATGCGGTGGAGGTGCAAGACCTCCAGTTCCTGCGCGCGCACACCACGCGCAAGGTGAAGATCACCGTGCCCGGTCCGTTCACGATGCTGCAGCAGGCGCAGAACGACCACTACAAGAGCGAGGAAGAGGCGGCGATGGACTACGCGGTCGCCGTCAACGCCGAGATCAAGGACCTGTTTGCCGCCGGTGCCGACGTGGTGCAGATCGACGAACCC
>DATKJN010000354.1:0-2203 GCA_035543655.1 Burkholderiaceae bacterium
CGTGCATCGCCGCCTGGCGCGCGCTCGAATGGCTGCTGGTGCGCTGGGGCCGCCGCTGGCTTGCACAGGGGCATCGCGACGGTGTGCTCGCGCACGCGGCCCGCATGGCCAGCGCGCTGTGCGCCGGGTTGTTCGTGCTCACGGCCCTCGCATTGCTGGCGCTCGCGATCTGGTCGTTCGCGCGCCAATGGCGCTACCCCGATGCGCTGCCGCAGGCGTGGACCCTGGCCAATTGGATGCGGCAGTCGGACATGGCGCTGCGCCCGGCGCTCGACACGCTCTGGATCGGCCTGTGCGCCACTGCGGTGGCCGCGGTGCTCGTGGTCGCATGCCTCGAACACGAGGCACAGCGCGCCGGCGGCGCGGCGGTGCCACGCTCGTTCGGCCAGCGCAGCCTGTGGCTGCTGTACATGCCGCTGCTGGTGCCGCAAGTGGCGTTCCTGTTCGGCGTGCAGGTGCTGCTGATCAAGTCGCGCCTCGATGCCACGCTGTTCGCGGTGGTGTGGGCCCATCTGGTGTTCGTGCTGCCGTACCTGTTCCTGTCGCTGGCCGATCCGTGGCGTGCCTTCGATGCGCGCTACACGCGTTCGGCCACCAGCCTGGGCGCATCGAGGGGGCGGGTGTTCTGGCGCATCAAGCTGCCGATCCTGCTCAAGCCGACGCTGATCGCGTGCGCGGTGGCGTTCGCGGTCAGCGTGGGCCTGTACCTGCCGACGCTGTTCGCCGGCAGCGGCCGGGTCGCCACGCTCACCACCGAGGCGGTCACGCTCGCCTCCGGAGAAGACCGCCGCGTGACCGCGGTGTGGGCGCTGCTGCAGGCGCTGTTGCCGTTCATCGCGTTCGTCGCCGCCACCGCCCTGCCGCGCCTGCTGTTCGTGCACCGGCGGGCGCTCGCATGAGCCGACGGGCCGCTCCCGAGGCGAATGCCGCAGCGCGCAGCGCGGAGGTCACCGAATGAGCGCGGCGAATCCCGACTCGCTGCACCTGCGCCAGGTGCACCTCGCGCTCGGCGCGCAGGTGCTGATCGATGGCCTCGACGTCGAGGTGGCGCCCGGCGAGTGCGTGACCGTGATGGGCCCGAGCGGCAGCGGCAAGTCGACGCTGCTCGCTTACCTGTCGGGCACGCTGGCACCGGTGTTTCACGCCCGCGGCGCGGTGTGCATCGGTTCGATCGACGTCACGCCGCTGGCACCCGAGCGGCGCGGCATCGGCATCCTGTTTCAGGACGACTTGCTGTTCCCGCACATGTCGGTCGGCGCGAACCTGGCGTTTGCGCTGCCGGCCGACGTGAAGGGCCGTGCCGCCCGCGAGGCCCACGTGGCCGCGGCGTTGCGCGAGGCGGGATTGGCCGACTTCGAGGCGCGCGATCCGGCCACGCTGTCGGGCGGCCAGCGCGCGCGCGTGGCGCTGATGCGCACGCTGCTCGCGCGCCCGCGCGTGCTGCTGCTCGACGAGCCGTTCAACAAGCTCGATGCGCGGTTGCGCCAGGAGTTTCGTGCTTTTGTGTTCGACCATGCGCGCGAGCGCCGATTGCCGATGCTGCTGGTCACGCACGACGAGCAGGATGCGCGCGCCGCCGGCGGACCGGTGATCGAACTGGGCGTTGCAGCATGAGCGATGTCGACCTGTGCCATCGTCTGCGCCGTGCACTGCAGGCCGCGCGTTCGCCGTGGGCCGGCGCCGCGTTGCAGCCGATGGCCGACAAGGGCCTCGCACACCACCACGTGCGCCTGGTGGGCAGTGGCGCGATCGCACGCTTGCCCAAGCAAAGCCAGATGGGGCTGGACGCGCAGGCGGCGCTCGACTACCAGGCCGCTTGCTTCGAGCGTGCCGGTGCCAGCGGCGCGACGCCGCAGCTGATGGGCCGGCTGCCACCGAGCGACGCGCTGCCGCGCGGCGGGCTGCTGGTGCAGGAGATCGTCGGCCGCAGCGTGCGCCTGCCGCAGGACCTGCCGGCGATCGCCATTGCACTGGCCGCCCTCCACGCGCTGCCATTGCCGGCGCCGGTTCACCGCGCGCCGCTGCGCCACGACGCCGATCCGCTGCAGGGGCTGCGCGACGAGATCGACGCGCAGGCAAACCATCTCGACAACGCCGGGCTCGTTGCGCCGTCGCGCGCGCGCATCGAAGCGCAGCGCGCGGCGCTGCAACGCTGCTGCGACGGCGCGGCGCGGCCGCTGCGGCGCCTGATCGCATTCGATGC
>DATKJN010000355.1:0-5454 GCA_035543655.1 Burkholderiaceae bacterium
CACCTCTCGGCTTAAGATTTCCGTCCCCCGTGGGCGTGGAGACCCGACATGGCAGCTCGTTCGATCGCGTCATTGACCCTGGGCTTCGGCCTGGTGTCGATCCCGGTCAAGCTCTACTCGGCCACCGAAAGTTCGGCGGCCGTGCGCTTCAACATGCTCACCAAGGATGGCTCGCGCGTGAGGCAGCAGTACATCTCGGAGAAAGACGGCAAGGTCGTCGAGCGTGCCGAGATGGTCAAGGGCTACGAGTTCGAGAAGGACAAGTTCGTGCTGTTCGATCCGTCCGAGCTGAAGGCGCTCGAAGAGGGTTCGAGCCACGTGGTCGACATCGTGGCCTTCGTGCCGGAGAAGTCGATCGACCCGATCTACTACGACAAGGCCTACATGCTGTCGCCCGACAAACGCGGCGGCAAGCCCTATGCGTTGCTGGCCGAAGCCATGCGCAAGAGCGGCCGCTGCGCGCTGGCGCGCTGGTCGTGGAAGACCAAGCGCTATGTCGTGCAGGTGCGCCCGGCCGAAGACGGCCTGATGCTGCAGCAATTGTTCTTCGCCGACGAGGTGCGCTCGCTGAAGGATCTCAACATCGAGCAGGTCGACGTGACGCAGCCCGAGCTCAACCTCGCGATGCAGCTGATCGACCAGATCGCCGCAGACGGCTACGACCCGGCCGCGTACAAGGACGAAGAGAAGGTGCGCGTGCTCGAGGCCATCGACCGCAAGATCGCCGGCCAGCAGATCGTCGCGCACGAAGAGGTCGAGTCGCCCGCCACCGGCCAGGTCATCGACCTGATGGAGGCGCTGCGCGCGAGCCTGGGCAAGAAGGGTGGCGCGGCCGCCAACGGCAAGGCCAAGGCCGCCGAACCCGAGGCGATTCCCGCCGGGGCGCTCAAGGAACGCAAGGGGGTACGGCGCGCGGCGGCGGAGGCGCCCGCGCCGGCGCGCGCACGGGCATCCAAGAAGTGATCGCGAGCGCGGCGCCGCAAACCTACTCCTTGAAGAGCGTCCGCGAGATGCTCGGCTTGTCGGCGGGCACGCTCACCCGCCTGATCGACGCCGGCTTCGTCACGCCGGCCCGCGGCCCGCGCAACGAATACCGGTTCTCGTTCCAAGACGTGATCCTGCTGCGCACGGCCGACCAGCTGCTGGCCAACAAGATCCCGCCGCGCAAGGTGGTGAAGGCGCTGGTGCAACTGCGTCGCCAGCTGCCCGATGAAGTGCCCCTCACCGGCCTGCGCATCTCGGCCGTCGGCCCCGACGTCGCGGTGCGCCAGGGCGATCTGCAATGGGATGCCGAGTCGCAGCAGTTGCTGATGGACTTCAACGTCACGCCCAGCGGCAAGGCCGGCGGCGCCGTCACGTTCATCGCGCGGCCCACGCCGCATGCGGTGTCGGCGGCAGTGCCCGAAGCGGAGCTCGCGCAAGCCGAGTCCTTGGAGCACAGTGACCCTGCGGCAGCCGAAGCGGCCTATCGCAACGTGATCCGCCATGCCGCCGACCGCATCGACGCCTACCTCAACCTCGGCGCGCTGCTGTACGAAGGTGGCCGCCTGCAAGAGGCGCTGGCGGTGTACGAACAAGGCTTGCAGCGCGCGCCGCGCGAGGCCCGGCTGCACTACAACCGGGCGTTGGCGCTCGAAGACCTGCGCCGCGAGAACGACGCTCTGGCGGCCTACGAAGCCTGCATCGCGCTGGCCGACGACTTCGCCGATGCCCACTTCAATGCCGCGCGCCTGTACGAGCAGCTGGGCCGCAACCAGCTGGCGCTGCGCCACTTCAGCGCCTACCGGAGGCTGCAGCGCTGACGCGTTCGCGCGCTGTGCTGCAGCGCCGCCATGAGCCCATCCCAATCCCCGTTGCGCATCACCATCGACGCCGATACATCGGTTTCGGTGTTGATCGACGCGCCTGCCGCACCGCACGCCGCCTGCGCGCTGGCGCACGGCGCCGGCGCCGGCATGACCCATCCGTTCATGGCGCGCGCGGCGGCCGCGCTGGCCGCGCGCGGCATCGCCGTGCTGCGCTACCAGTTCCCGTACATGGAGCGCGGCTCGAAACGACCCGACGTGCCGAAAGTGGCGCATGCCGCGGTGCGTGCCGCGCTCGCCGAGACGGCGCGTCGCTGGCCCGGGCTGCCGCTGATCGCGGCCGGCAAGTCGTTCGGCGGGCGCATGAGCTCGCAGGCGCAATCGGCGGCGCCGATGCCGGGTGTGTCGGGCCTGCTGTTCTTCGGCTTTCCGTTGCATCCGACGGCCAAGCCGTCGATCGAACGCGCGCAGCACCTGGCAGCGATCCGCGTGCCGATGTTGTTCGTGCAGGGCACGCGCGACGAGATGGCCGACGTGAGCCTGATCGAATCGACCGTCGGTGCGCTCGGCCGCCACGCCAGGCTGCACTGGATCCAGGATGGCGACCACTCGCTGAAGGTGCCGGCCCGCTCGCAGCGCAGCCAGGCGGAGGTGTTCGAGGGCATGTTCGATGCCATCGCGCGCTGGATCGAAAACCTCGACGAAACAGCCTGATGCCACGCGCGGCGACGGCTCGTGCCATCATCGCCGCATGCAGTTGATCGAGACCTTGTCGCTGCTGCGCGCGACACTGGAATCCACCGCCGACGGCATCCTCGTGACCGCGCCCGATGGCCGCATCGTCACGTTCAACGAGCGTTTCCTCGCCATCTGGGGCCTGCCGCGCGAGTCGGTGGAGGGTGCCCGCCACATCGACATGGTGCGGCTGGTGGGCAGCCGGTTTCGCGATCCGTCGGACCTCGGCCGGCGCATCGAGTCGCTGTACACCCTGCCCGACACCGAAGCGCTCGACACCCTGGAGATGACCGACGGCCGTGTGTTCGAACGTTACTCGCGCCCGCAATGGCTCGACGGGCGTGCGGTGGGCCGCGTGTGGAGCTACCGCGACGTCACCGACCGGCGCCGCGCCGAAGAGACGGTGCGCGAAGAAGCGCGCGTGCTCGACCTGCTCAACCGCACCGGGGCGGCGATCTCCTCGACGCTCGAGCTCGACGTGCTGCTGCAGACGGTGACCGATGCCGGCCGCGAACTGAGCGAGGCCGAGTTCGGCGCCTTCTTCTACAACGCCACCGACGACTCGGGCAACTTCTACCAGCTCTATGCGCTGTCGGGTGCGCCGCGCGAGGCCTTCGAATCGTTCGGTCATCCACGCGCCACGCCGCTGTTCGGCCCCACGTTCGCCGGCAGTGCACCGGTGCGCGTGGCCGACGTGACGCAGGACCCGCGCTACGGACAATGGGGCCCGCACCACGGCATGCCGCCGGGCCACCTGCCGGTGCGCAGTTACCTCGCGGTGGCGGTCACGTCGCGCAGCGGGCACATCCTCGGCGGGCTGTTCTTCGGCCATTCGACGCCCGGCGTGTTCAGCGAACGCGCCGAGCGCCTGGTGGTCGGCATCGCGGCGCAGGCGGCGATCGCGATCGACAACGCGCTGCTGTACCAAGAAACGCGCCGCGTCGCCGCCGAGCGCGAGCGGCTGATCGATGCCGAGCGCGCAGCGCGCAGCGACATCGCGCGCGCCAGCCAGCTGAAGGACGATTTCCTCGCCACGCTGTCGCACGAGCTGCGCACGCCGCTGACCGCCATGCTCGGCTGGGCACGCGTGCTGCTGAAGAAGCGCGACGATCGAGAGACCCTCGAGCGGGGGCTGGAGGCGATCGAGCGCAATGCCACCGCGCAGGCGCAGCTGATCGAAGACCTGCTCGACATGAGCCGCATCATGTCGGGCAAGGTGCGGCTGGACGTGCAACCCACCGACTTCGGCGCGGTGGTCGACGCCGCAATCGAATCGGTGCGGCCTTTGGCAGACGCCAAGGCGATCCACTTGACGAGGGTGCTAGACCCCCGTGCCGGCCCGGTGCCGGCCGATCCGGGACGACTGCAGCAGGTGGTCTGGAACCTGCTCACCAATGCGATCAAGTTCACCGCCACCGGCGGCCGCGTCGACGCGGTGCTGCAACGGATCAATTCCGAGATCGAACTCAGCGTGTCCGACACCGGCATCGGCATCGCGCCCGCTTTCCTGCCGCACGTGTTCGACCGCTTCCGCCAGGCCGATGCATCGACCACGCGCTCGCACGGCGGCCTGGGCCTGGGGCTGTCGATCGTCAAGCAGCTGGTCGAGCTGCACGGCGGCAGCGTGCGCGCGCACAGCGACGGTGTGGGCCACGGCGCATCGTTCATGGTGTCGATGCCGCTGTCGGCGCTGAAGGCCAAACCCGGCGACGCACACCCGGGCGCCGACAGCCTGGCACCCGAGGTCGACGTCAGCCTCGATGGCATGCAGGTGCTCGTGGTCGACGACGAGCGCGACACGCGCGAGTTGCTGTCGCACCTGCTCACGGAACATCAGGTGCATGTGCACACGGCCGCGTCGGCGCACGAGGCGATCGCACTGCTGCGCCGCCTGAAGCCCGACGCATTGATCAGCGACATCGGCATGCCCGAGCAGGACGGCTACCAGTTCATCCGCGAAGTGCGCCGCCTGCCGCCCGACCAGGGCGGGCGCACGCCGGCGATCGCCCTCACCGCGTTCGCACGCTCGGAGGACCGCACGCGCGCGATGTTGGCTGGCTACCAATTGCACATCGCCAAGCCGATCGAGCCGCACGAACTGCTGGCCGCGCTGGCCAGCCTCGCGGGGCGCATGCCGGAAATCCAGTCCTGATCAGCGCGCCCCTTGAGGCACACCACTTGCGAACGCAAGGCTTGCCGCAGCGGGCGCGATTTGCCGCATTTGTGCACGCCGACGCGTTGGCACCCGGCTTGCCTGATATCGGATGCAGCGCCGTCATCCGTCGGCGCGCAACGACAAGGAGATGCGAGCATGAACCAGCAACCCCGCAACCCGAATCCGGGCGATCAACAGCAACCGAATCCGGGCAACCAAGGCGGCGGCAATCAAGCGCCGCAGCGCGAACCGCAGCGCCAGGACGACGGCAGCAATCCGCAACGCCAGCCGAATCAGCCGAAGCCGCAAGGCGAACGGCAGAAGTAATCGGCTGCAGCCGCGAAGAGGGCCACGTCCGTGGCCCTCTTTTTTTCCCATGCAGCCGCGGGCGCGCCGCGGCGCCCGTCACGGCGTGGCCAGTTCGCGCCGCTTGATCGCGAGGTACTCGTCGCGCTCCAGTTCATGCAACTGGCGCGGATGTTCCTCGGTGAGCGCGAACCAATCCTGCAGCCGCTTTTCCTGCTGTTGCGCCGACGGCGCCGACATCGCGCCGAAGTACGCCTCGATGGCCAGGAAGTAGCGCATCGCGTTGCGCTCGACCATGCCGCGCACGCCGTTGATGTAGACCGGTTGCCCGTCCTTGGCCTTGCCGGTGACCGTGAAACCGACCTTGTCGCGGCCCGCGGTGGTCATGTAGGCCTGCGTGGCCATGCGCGCCACGCCGCCGAATGTATAGGCGTACGACAAGTGGACAAAGCT
>DATKJN010000356.1:0-2085 GCA_035543655.1 Burkholderiaceae bacterium
GTTTCTCGGCCAGCTGAGCGATGCTGTGCTGATCGCCGGCAGTTCGGTGTACCGAACATCGCTGGGCCAAAGCGTGGCCTCGCCGTTGATCACGCTGGCGAGCCGGTTCGATGCACCCGGCGTGTCGCCGTTTTCGGCCGATGCGTTCGCACTCGCCCCGGTGACGCTGCTCGAGCGCGGCGTGCTGAAGTGCTTCACGCCCAGCCTGTACGGCAGCCGCAAGACCGGCCTGGCGCACGTGCCGGTCGGTGCGGAAGGCTGGGACGTCGCCGCCGGCACGACGCCGCTCGATGCATTGCTCGCCGGTGTGAAGCGCGGCGCACTGGTCGATCGCCTGTCGATGGGGCGCCCGTCCGCCAACGGCGACTTCTCCGGCGTGATCAAGAACAGCTTCGCCATCCGCGATGGCGAGGTCGGCCACGCGCTGTCCGAGACGATGATCTCCGGCAACGTCGCGCAGATGCTGCGCGATGTGGGCGCCGTCAGCGCGCAGCGCATCGACGTCGGCGTCTGGGTCCTGCCCTGGCTGCGGGTGGAGGGCCTGCACTTCTCGTGACGCGCTGCCGGCGGCGGCTGTCGGTTCGACCGTTAGTTGAGCGCCTCGTGGGGGCACTGCCGTGGCCACGCGCCGGCTCTCTATAATCTCCCGACCGGTCGGTCGATAATACTTTTCACGGAGATCCATGCGCGAGCGCAGCCCCCAACAACTGGCCGAACACGTGCGCGACGGCATGTTCGCCAACGACCGCGCTTCCAAGTGGCTCGGCATGACCATCGTCGAAGTCGGGCCCGGCCGCTCGGTGTTGTCGATGCCGGTGCGCGACTGCATGGTCAACGGCCACGACCTGTGCCACGGCGGGCTGATCGCCACGCTGGCCGACTCGGCGTTCGCATTCGCCTGCAACTCGCACAACGAGCTCACGGTGGCGTCGGGCTTCGCGATCGACATCCTGGCGCCCGGCAAGCTGGGCGACGTGCTCACCGCGCACTGCCACGAGGTGAGCAAGGCCGGTCGCACCGGGGTGTACGACTGCGAGGTCACCAACCAGCGTGGCGAGAAAGTGGCGGTTTTCAGGGGTCGCTCCTACACGATGAAGGGCCGACCCGCGGTGGCGGACTGAAGCAGCAGGAGACCTCGATGCCCGTCAGAACACCCAAACCCGGCGACCTCGACCGCATCGAGACCGCGAGTCGAGACGAGCTCGCCGGCCTTCAGCTGCAGCGCCTGAAGATGACGCTCACGCGCGTGTACGAACACGTGCCGCACTACCGCCAGGCATTCGAGGCCAAGGGCGTGCACCCCAACGACCTGAAATCGCTCGAGGACCTGGCGAAGTTTCCGTTCACCGCCAAGAAGGACCTGCGCGACAACTATCCGTTCGGCATGTTCGCGGTGCCGCGCGAGCAAGTGGTGCGCGTGCACGCGTCGTCGGGCACCACCGGCAAGCCCACGGTGGTGGGCTACACCAAGATCGACATCGATCACTGGGCCAACCTGGTGGCGCGTTCGATCCGCGCCGCCGGCGGGCGCGCCGGCGACATCGTGCACGTGGCCTACGGCTACGGCCTGTTCACCGGCGGACTCGGTGCGCACTACGGCGCCGAACGTCTGGGCTGCACCGTGGTGCCGATGAGCGGCGGCCAGACCGAGAAGCAGGTGCAGCTGATCCGCGACTTCCAGCCCGACATCATCATGGTCACGCCGAGCTACATGCAGGTGATCATCGAAGAGTTCCAGCGCCAGGGCATGGACCCGCGCACGATGAGCGTCAAGGTCGGCATCTTCGGCGCCGAGCCGTGGACCGAGGCGATGCGCCATGACATCGAGGTGCGCGCCGGCATCGATGCGGTCGACATCTACGGCCTGAGCGAAGTGATGGGTCCCGGCGTGGCCAGCGAATGCATCGAGACCAAAGACGGTCCGGTGATCTGGGAAGACCACTTCTATCCCGAGATCATCGACCCCGAGACCGGCGCCGTGCTGCCCGACGGCGAGGAAGGCGAGCTCGTGTTCACGACGCTGACCAAGGAAGCGCTGCCGGTCATCCGCTACCGCACGCGCGACCTCACGCGGCTGCTGCCGCC
>DATKJN010000357.1:0-3729 GCA_035543655.1 Burkholderiaceae bacterium
GTACCGCCACTGGGTCGAGACCGGCCTCGAGGTGGTCGAGCGCCAGCTCGCGGCGCAGCCGAGCACGTATTGCCACGGCAGCACGCCGAGCCTTGCCGACTGCTGCCTGGTGCCGCAGATCTTCAACGCGCAGCGCTTCAAGTGCCGCACCGATCACATCCCGCAAACGATGCGGGTGTACGAAGCCTGCATGAAGCTGCCCGCGTTCAGCAAGACGCAGCCGAGCGAATGCCCGGATGCCGAATGAGCTGAGCCCAGCGGATCTCATCGTTCCCGAGTGGGGCGCCGATGCACGCGTCGGCGCGCTGATGACCACGCGCCTCGGCGGCGTGAGCGCGGCGCCGTGGGACAGCCTGAACCTGGGCCGCAGCAGCGGCGATGCGGCCGATGCGGTTGCGGCCAACCGCGCGCGCGTGGCCCAGGCAAGCGGTGCAACGCATGTCTACATGAGCCAAGTGCATGGCGACCACGTGCTCCAGCTCGATGCGGGCAGCGCGCAGGGCGCCTACACCGCCGACGCCGCCTGGACCCAGCAGCCCGGGTTGGCCTGCACGGTGATGGTGGCCGACTGCCTGCCGGTGCTGCTGGCCGCACCCGCCGCGCGTGCGGTCGGCGCCGCGCACGCCGGCTGGCGCGGCCTGGCACGCGGCGTGGTCGAGCGCACGATCGACGCGGTGTGTCGCGCTGCGTCGTGCGCGCCGCGTGATCTCGTGGCCTGGCTCGGGCCGTGCATCGGACCCGACGCGTTCGAGGTCGGTGCCGACGTGCTCGAAGCTTTCGGCACCGAGCCCAAGCCCGTCGGCAGTGCGCGCTTTCGCTACCAGCCGCGCGCCGACGGCCAGGCGCGTTGGCGCGCGGATCTCGCGGGCCTCGCACGCGACCGGCTCGCCGCCGCGGGCGTGTCGCGGGTCAGCGGCGGCATCTGGTGCACGGTCGCCGACCGCTCACGGTTCTTCTCGTTCCGGCGTGACGGCGTCACGGGGCGCATGGCCGCCTGCGTCTGGATCCGGCCCTAGGGTCGCCTCGGCCAACCGCCGCCGGCGACGCCGGGCTGGCGCACCCATCACGTACAGCACCACGGCCAGCGGCGCCACGCCGGCGCCGAACACCAGCAGCAGCGCCACCAGCCCGGAGCCCTGCGGCGACACCCACTGCACCAGGGCGAACAGCAGCACGACAAACAGCCAGCCGATGGCGACGATCAGCATTCCGCTATGCAATACGTAAGATCGCTTAATGAAAAATGACGGCGTAGGCAGTACGCTAGAGCCCCGTACAAACCCACGCCATCGTAGACACGGGCCACGGCCCAGGCGTATGACTCAACCTGGGCGTCACCCAAGTGACGATCCGGGCCGCAGGAGACAAGTCATGAAGAGCAAGCCGGCAGCGCCGCCTCGGCCCGATCAGGTCGCCGAAAGCGCGCAATCCCTGGGTCACGCCTGGGGCGACATGTGGAAGTCGGTCGCGGGCATGAGCCTGCCGGCCACCGCGATGACCGAGCTGCAGAGCAACTACCTGAAGCAGGCCACCGAGCTGTGGAACCAGACGTTGTCGCGCCTGCAGCCCGAAGGCACGACGGAAACCGCACCCGCCACGCCGATCACCGACAAGCGCTTTGCGGCGCCCGAGTGGAGCGCCAGTCCCGCGTCGGCCTACACCGCGCAGATGTACCTGCTCAACGCACGCACGCTGATGCAGCTGGCCGAGTCGATGCAAGGCGATGCCAAGACCAAGGCGCGCGTGCGCTTCGCCGTGCAGCAATGGGTCGATGCGATGAGCCCGGCCAACTTCATGGCGCTGAATCCCGAGGCGCAGAAGAAGGCGCTCGACACCAAAGGCGAGAGCGTGGCGCAAGGCCTGCAGCAGCTGTTCAACGACCTGCGCAAGGGCTCGGTGTCGCAGACCGACGAGAGCGTGTTCGAGGTCGGCCGCAACGTGGCCACCAGCGTGGGCGCGGTGGTGTTCGAGAACGAGCTGTTCCAGCTGATCGAATACAAGCCGCTCACGGCCAAGGTGCACACCCGCCCGATGCTGTTCGTGCCGCCGTGCATCAACAAGTTCTACATCCTCGACCTGCAGCCCGAGAACTCGCTGATCCGCTACACGGTGGAGCAGGGCCATCGCGTGTTCGTGATGAGCTGGCGCAACCCTGACGAATCGCTGGCCCACTTCACGTGGGACGACTACATCGAGAAGGGACCGCTCAAGGCCATCGAGATGGTGCAGCAGATCGGCGGGCAGAAAGAATTCAACATGCTCGGCTTCTGCGTCGGCGGCACGCTCATCAGCACCGCGCTCGCGGTGCTGGCCGCGCGCGGTGAGCAGCCGGCGCATTCGCTCACGCTGCTCACCACCTTGCTCGACTTCAAGCACACCGGCGTGCTCGACGTGTTCGTCGACGAGCCGTCGGTGCAGATGCGCGAAATGACCATCGGCGAGCAGGCGCCCAACGGCCCGGCGCTGCTCAAGGGCAAGGAACTCGCCACCACATTCAGCTTCCTGCGGCCCAACGACCTGGTGTGGAACTACGTGGTCGGCAACTACCTCAAGGGCGAGGCGCCGCCGCCGTTCGACCTGCTGTACTGGAACGGCGACAGCACCAACCTGCCCGGGCCGATGTACTGCTGGTACCTGCGCCACACCTACCTCACCAACGAATTGCGCCAGCCCGGCAAGCTCACGGTGTGCGGCGAGAAGATCGACCTCGGCGCGATCGACGCGCCGGTCTACATCTACGGCTCGCGCGAGGACCACATCGTGCCGTGGCAGGCCGCCTACGAGTCCACCACCATCCTGAACAGCAAGCGCCGCTTCGTGCTCGGTGCCTCCGGCCACATCGCCGGCGTGATCAACCCGGCCAGCAAGAACAAGCGCAGCCACTGGACCAACGACAAGCTGCCCCCCAGCGCCGACGACTGGATGGCCAGTGCCACCGAAAAGCCCGGCAGCTGGTGGAGCGACTGGTCGGCCTGGCTCAAGACCCAGGGTGGTCCGATGGTTGCCGCACCCAAGGGCTATGGCAACAAAAAGCTCAAGGCCATCGAACCCGCACCGGGCCGCTACGTCAAACAGAAGGCCTGAAGCCTTCGTCACCGCCCACGACTGACACCCCCACACCCCCATCGATCGAAGAGGACATCACCATGGCATCCGAAATCGTCATCGTCTCCGCTGCCCGCACTGCGGTCGGCAAGTTCGGCGGCTCGCTCGCCAAGACCCCGGCGCCCGAACTCGGCGCCACCGTGATCAAGGCACTGCTCGAGCGCTCCGGCGTCGGTGCCGACCAGATCGGCGAGGTGATCCTCGGCCAGGTGCTGCAGGCCGGTGCCGGCCAGAACCCGGCGCGCCAGTCGGTGGTCAAGTCGGGCCTGCCGCAAAGCGTGCCGGCGCTGACGATCAACGCGGTGTGCGGCTCGGGCCTGAAGGCCGTGATGCTGGCGGCGCAATCGATCCGCGACGGCGACAGCGAGATCGTCATCGCCGGCGGGCAGGAGAACATGAGCATGGCAGCCCACGTGCTGCCCAACTCCCGCAACGGCCAGCGCATGGGCGACTGGAAGCTGGTCGACTCGATGATCACCGACGGCCTGTGGGACGTGTACAACCAGTACCACATGGGCATCACGGCCGAGAACGTGGCCAAGAAGTACGGCGTCACGCGCGAGCAGCAAGATGCCCTCGCGCTGGCCTCGCAGCAGAAGGCCGCCGCCGCGCAGGAAGCCGGCC
>DATKJN010000358.1:0-2061 GCA_035543655.1 Burkholderiaceae bacterium
GTCGGCGCGTGGGCAAGACTGTCGGCCCGCGAGCCATGGCCCGTCTTCAAGCGGCTGTGAAACGTTCTTCATTTCGCTGAAAGCGTTAAGCTGACCGCCGCCATGAACCGCCCGGCCACCGATGCACCGCTGCGCTTCGGGAGCTTCGAACTGCAGCGCCACGAGCGCCGCCTGCTGGTGGACGGCCGCGTCGCGACGCTGGGGGCGCGCGCATTCGACGTGCTGGTGGCACTGGCCGAGCGACCCGGCCGTCTGGTCGACAAGACGACGCTGATGGACCTGGTCTGGCCGGGCCTCGTCGTACAGGAGAACAACCTGGCGGCGCAGGTCAGCGCGCTGCGCAAGCTGCTCGGCGATGCCGTCATCGCCACCATCCCTGGGCGCGGCTATCGCTTTGTCGCGCGGCTCGCGGCGCAGCCGGCTGTCGATGGCGCGCCTGCGCCGGTCTCCGCCGCAGCGCCGGCGGTGCCGGCACTGCGCACCAACCTGCCCGTCGAGCCGCCGGCCCTGCTCGGCCGCGCCAGCGAGCTCGCCGGCCTCGACGCGATCGTCGAGCGCCACCGGCTCGTCAGCGTGGTGGGCCCTGGCGGCGTGGGCAAGTCGCTGCTGACGCAGCATCTGCTGGCGGCGCGCCGGGACGCCTATCTGCACGGTGTCTGCTGGGTCGAGCTCGCGGGCGTTGCCGATGCGCAGGCGTTGCCTGGCGCGGTGGCGGCCGCATTGGGAGTCGAGTGCGGCTCGGGCGACGCCACCGAAGCGCTGGTGGCTGCGGTGAAACCGCTGACGATGCTGCTGGCGCTGGACAACGCCGAGCACCTGCTCGCCGACGTGGCCACGCTGTGCCATGCGCTTCACAACGCGGCGCCCGGCCTGCGCCTGCTGGTCACCAGCCAGGCGCCGCTGCACGTCGCCGCCGAACAGGTCCTGAGGATCGACCCGCTGGCGCTGCCCGATCGCGGGCTGCCGGCGGCGGAGGCACTGCGGTTCGGAGCGGTGGCGCTCTTCGTCGAGCGGGTGCGTGCGGTCGATCGCCATTTCACGCTCGACGGCGCCAACGCCGGTGCGGTGATCGAGCTGTGCCACGCGCTCGACGGCCTGCCGCTGGCGATCGAGTTGGCCGCGGCCCGCGCGCCGCTGCTCGGCCTGGCACGCCTGCTCGCGTCGATGCGCGACCGCTTCGCGCTGCTCACCCAGGGGCGCAACCGCGCGGCCCCCGAGCGCCAGCGCACGCTGCAGGCCACCCTCGAGTGGAGCCATGGCCTGCTCGGCGTGCGCGAGCAGCGGGTTTTCCGGCGCCTGGGTGTGCTGGCCGGGAGTGCTTCACTGGGTCTGATCGAGGGGCTGCTCGTCGACGACGACGACAACCTCTGGGCGGTGCTCGACGCACTGGACACGCTGGTCGACCGCTCGTTGGTGGTGGTGCTGCCGCAGGGGGACGGCCCCATCGAGCCGCGCTACCGGCTGCTCGAATCGGCGCGCACGTTCGCGCTCCAATGCCTCGATCGCGCCGGCGAGCGCGCGGTGCTGCAGCGCCGCCACGCGCATGCGGTGGCCGCGGTGCTCGATGCCGCCTACGACGAGTACTTCAGCGGCCGCATCGGCGTGGACGACTGGTTGCACCAGCGCGCCCCTGACCTCGACAACGCGCGCGAGGCCCTGCGCTGGGCGCGCGCCGCGGGCGACGGCGAGCTCGAACTGCGCATCGGCACAACGATGCTGCGCGCGCTGCCGCCGTCACTGCACGACGAGCGCGTGGCGCTGGCCGACGCCGTCGAGGCGTGCATCGACGAGCATCTGCCGCAGCCCTTGCAGATGAAGGCATGGGTCGAGTTGAACTGCGTGCTCGCCGATCCCCGCAAAGCACGCGGCCGAGTGGCTGCCGACCGGGCGCTGGCGCTGGCGCGGCAGCTTGACCGCGACCAGCCGGACCGGTTCGCGCTCTACCATGCGCTGGCCCGGGCGGCGAGCGCTGCCGCGCAGTCGGACGATCTCGACGCGGCTCGAGCGTTGCTGGACGAATTGCAACCCATCGAAGACCGCGCCTGGCCGCCGCACCGGCTG
>DATKJN010000359.1:0-2243 GCA_035543655.1 Burkholderiaceae bacterium
TCCTCGATGAACCGACCTCCAGTCTCGACGAAGGCGAGGTGAAGCAGCTGTTCGACGTGCTGCGCCGCCTGCGCGGCGAAGGCCTGGCGATCCTGTTCGTCACGCACTTTCTCGACCAGATGTACGCGATCAGCGACCGCATCACGGTGCTGCGCAACGGCGAGCGCGTCGGTGAATATGCGAAGGCCGACCTGCCGCCAGCCGCGTTGATCCACGCGATGGTCGGGCGCGAGCTCAAGGTCGGTGCGGAGGCGGCCGCAAGCACCGATGTTGCAGCCACAGTGAGCGCGGCGCCGGTGCCGGCCGATGCCACACCGGCCCTGCAGGCCACGTCGTTCGGCCGGCGCGGCCTGCTGCATCCGGTGGATCTGCAATTGCGCCGCGGCGAGGTCGTGGGCCTCGGCGGCCTGCTCGGCTCGGGGCGCACCGAACTGGCGCGATTGCTGTTCGGCCTCGAGCGCCCCGACAGCGGCGAGCTGCGCGTGCAGGGCGCGCCGGCGCGGCTGACGCATCCGGTGCAGGCGATCCGCCTGCGCATGGCGATGTGCCCCGAAGACCGCAAGGCCGAAGGCATCGTCGGCGAGCTGTCGGTGAGCGACAACCTGGTGCTGGCGCTGCAGGCGCGCCTCGGCCTGTGGCGCTTTCTGCGCGCCGGCAAGCGGCGCGAGATCGCCGAGCGCTTCGTGCGCACGCTGGGCATCAAGGTGGCCGACCTCGACGCGCCGATCGCGCAACTGTCGGGTGGCAACCAGCAGAAGGCCGTGCTCGGCCGCTGGCTCGCCACCGAGCCCGAGATCCTGATCCTCGACGAGCCGACGCGCGGCATCGACGTGGCGGCCAAGCAGGAGGTGATGGCCGAGATCCAGCAGCTCGCACGCGCCGGGCTCGCGGTGCTGTTCATCTCGTCGGAGATGGACGAGGTGGTGCGCGTGTCCGACCGCATCGCGGTGCTGCGCGACCGCCGCAAGGTGGGCGAGGTGCCCGGCCATGGTTCCGAACAGGACGTGTACCACCTGATCGCTGCGACATGAAGCCGCAGTCATTGCCGTCGCTCGACGCCGACGCGCACGCGCCGCAGGATCCGCGCGCCACGACACAGCCCGCCCGCCCGTGGCAACGCTTCACGGCATGGCCGCTGCTCTGGCCGATGTGCACGCTGGTGCTGCTGCTCGCCGTGAACGCCACGTTCAATGCGGGCTTCTGGCAACTGCAGTGGCGCGACGGCCACCTCTACGGCAGCCTGATCGACATCCTCAATCGCGCTGCGCCATTGGTCGTGGTGGCGCTGGGCATGACCCTGGTCATCGCCACGCGCGGCATCGACATCTCGGTCGGCGCGGTGGTGGCGATCTCGGCGGCGACCGCCGCGCTGCTGATCGGCGGCACGCTGGACCTGAAAGGTGGCACGCAGACCTACGTCAGCCGCACGCCGATGGCGCTGGCGATCGTGGCGGCGCTGGCGGTGGCGGCGCTGTGCGGCTTGTGGAACGGCCTGCTGGTGGCGCGTGTGGGCATGCAGCCGATCATCGCCACGCTGATCCTGATGGTGGCCGGCCGCGGCGTCGCGCAGCTGATCACCAACGGCCAGATCATCACCGTGTACTACGCGCCGTACTTCTACCTCGGCAACGGTTTCCTGCTCGGCCTGCCGTTCGCGGTGTTCATCGCCGCCGCGGTGTGGCTGCTGCTGCACCTGGCGATGACGCGCACCGCGCTCGGCCTGTTCATCCAGGCGATCGGCATCAACCCGGCCGCTGCGCGGCTGGCGGGGTTGCCGGAGCGGCTGATCACGGTGTGCGTCTACACGTTCTGCGGCTTCGCGGCCGGCGTCGCCGGGCTGATCGTCAGCTCCAACGTCAAGAGCGCCGACGGCAACAATGCGGGGCTGCTGCTCGAGCTCGACGCGATCCTCGCCGTCACGCTCGGCGGCACCTTGCTCACCGGCGGGCGCTTCAGCCTGGCGGGCAGCGTGCTCGGCGCGCTGATCATCCAGACGCTCACCTCGACCATCTACTCGATCGGCGTGCCGCCCGAGATCAACATGGTGGTCAAGGCGGCGGTGGTGTTCGTCGTGATGCTGCTGCAGTCGGCGGAGTTTCGTGCCACGGTGCGACGGCTCGCCGTGCGCCGCACGGAGGATGCACGATGAGCGCGACCTTCGCCGCCCGTCGGCGCATCGACCCGCGCTACGTGCCGGTGCTGGGCGCGATCGCCGTGTTCGCCGCCACCGCGGGCTTCGGCTC
>DATKJN010000360.1:0-4729 GCA_035543655.1 Burkholderiaceae bacterium
TAGAAGGTCCTCACCTTGGGCGGGATCGAGTCCACGCTCAGGGGCTTGAGCTGCACCGGCTTGTAGTCGAGCCGGCTGCCCTTGCTGTACCACAGGCTGTGCTTCATCCACTCGGTGTCGTTGCGCCCCAGCGGGTGCTGCGGATCGTCGGCCGGGCGCTCGTATTCCTTGACGGTGTGCGCGCCACGACACTCCTTGCGCGCCGCCGCGGAGACGATGGTGGCCTGCGCGCACTCGATCAGGTTCTCGACCTCGAGCGCCTCGATGCGCGCGGTGTTGAACACCTGGCTCTTGTCCTTCAGCCCGATCGCCTCCGCGCGCCGGCGCAGCTCCACCATCTTGCTGACGCCTTCGTCGAGCAGCGCCTCGGTGCGGAACACGCTGGCGTGGTGCTGCATCGTGGCGCGGATGTCGTTGGCCACGTCCTGCGAATACTCGCCATCGGTGGCGCTGTCCAGCCGCGCCAGACGCGCCAACGGCTGGTCGGTGGCATCCGCCGGCAGATCCTTGTGCGCCTTGGGCGACTTGGCCAGCGCCTCGACGATGTGGTTGCCGGCGGCGCGGCCGAACACCAGCAGGTCGAGCAGCGAGTTGGTGCCGAGCCGGTTGGCGCCGTGCACGCTGACGCAGGCGCACTCGCCCACCGCATACAGGCCGTTGACGATGCTGTTCGGGTTGCCGCCCTTCGGCGCCACCACCTGGCCGTGGATGTTGGTGGGAATGCCGCCCATCTGGTAGTGGATCGTCGGCACCACGGGAATCGGCTCCTTGGTGATGTCGACGTTGGCGAAGTTGTGGCCGATCTCGTACACCGACGGGAGGCGCTTCAGGATGTCCTTCACGCCGATGTGCGTCATGTCGAGGTGGATGTAGTCCTTGTTGGGACCGCAGCCGCGCCCTTCCTTGATCTCCTGGTCCATGCAGCGCGACACGAAGTCGCGCGGCGCCAGGTCCTTGAGCGTCGGCGCATAACGCTCCATGAAACGCTCGCCGTCGACGTTGCGCAGGATCGCGCCCTCGCCGCGGCAGCCCTCGGTGAGCAGCACGCCGACGCCGGCCACCGCCGTGGGGTGGAACTGCCAGAACTCCATGTCCTCCAGCGGCAGCCCGGCGCGCACCGCCATGCCCATGCCGTCGCCGGTGTTGATGAAGGCGTTGGTCGATGCTGCGTAGATGCGCCCGGCACCGCCGGTGGCCAGCAGCGTGCTGCGCCCTTCGAGGATGTGCACCTCGCCGGTCTCCATTTCGAGCGCCACCACGCCGAGCACGTCGCCCTCGGCGTCGCGGATCAGATCGAGCGCCATCCACTCGACGAAGAACTGCGTGCGCGCCTTCACGTTCTGCTGGTACAGCGTGTGCAGCATCGCGTGGCCGGTGCGGTCGGCCGCGGCGCAGGCACGCTGCACCGGCTTCTCGCCGTAGTTGGCGGTGTGGCCACCGAACGGACGCTGGTAGATCGTGCCGTCGGCATTGCGGTCGAACGGCATGCCGAAGTGCTCGAGCTCGTAAACCACCTTGGGCGCTTCGCGGCACATGAATTCGATGGCGTCCTGGTCGCCCAGCCAGTCGCTGCCCTTGACGGTGTCGTAGAAGTGGTAGTGCCAGTTGTCCTCGCTCATGTTGCCGAGCGATGCGCCGATGCCGCCTTGCGCCGCCACCGTGTGCGAGCGCGTCGGGAACACCTTGGACAACACGGCCACGTTCAGCCCCGCGCGCGCGAGCTGCAGCGACGCGCGCATGCCGGAGCCGCCGGCCCCGACGATGACCACGTCAAACTTGCGCCTGGGAATCGATGCCATGAGCCGTCAAAGCCTCCACAAGACCTGCAGCGCCCAGCCGGTGCAACCGACGAGCCAGACGAGGGTGGCCACTTGCAGCGCCAGGCGCAGCCAGACCGGCTTGATGTAGTCCATCCAGATGTCGCGCATGCCGACCCAGGCATGCACGGCCAGCGAGACGATGACCACGAAGGTCGCAAAGCGCATCCACTGCTGCGAGAAGATGGCCGACCAGCGCTCGTAGCCAAGCTTGGGGCCGAAGATCAGCTGCGCCAGCAGCAGCAGCGTGTACACCGCCATCAGAGCGGCCGTGACGCGCTGGCTCAGCCAGTCACGCAGGCCATAGTGCGCGCCAACCACCAGGCGTTTGGATCCGAAGTTTTGGGCCATGGCGGGTACGGTGCCTGTCAGTAGAGGCCGAACAGCTTGGCGCCGAGCAGCACGGTCAAGACGCCGCTCGCTGCCAAGGTGACGATGGCGGAGATGCGGCCCTGTTGCTTGCTGACGCTGTGCGTGGCGTCCATCCACAGATGGCGCACGCCGGCGATGAAGTGATGCAGGTAGGCCCAGATCAACGCCAGCACGATGAGCTTCAACAAGAACGCCGGCACGAAGCCGATGCCGGCGATGAAGGCATTGCTGAAGCGCTCGTAGGAGACTTCGCTGCCCAGGCTGACGTCGAGCAGCCACACGATCAGCGGCAGCAGCACGAACATCAGGCCACCGCTCACGCGGTGCAGGATCGATACCCAACCCGCCGGCGGCAGCTTGTACTGCAGCGCGTCGATGAGCCGCATGTTCTCACCGGGGCGGGGTTTGGGGTGTTCTGCCATGCGTGTTGTTGGTGTCTGCGGCGACTGAAGCCGGCTGATTTTATTTCAACGGCGGAAACTGGCCGCCACACACGTGACACAACGTGCCGACCGGGCTTTCAGCTCAGTTCGTTGCGGTAGTGGTGTGCGTCGGTGCGGTACAGGCCGCGCCGCAGCTCGACTGGGCGCTCGCCATAGGTGAGCGAGCGTCGCTCCACGCTCAACAGCGGCGCGCCGGTGTCCACCGCGAGCCATTGCGCGGCCGCTGCCGTGGCGGCGACGGCGCGGATCCTCTCCTCGGCGCGCAGCATCTGCACGCCGAACGCAGCCTCGAACAGGGCGTACATGGGACCCTTGTAGTCGGCCAGGCTTTGTGCGCTCAGGTCCTTGAACAGGCGGCCCGGCAGCCAGATCTCGTCGAGCACCACCGGCCGCTCCTGGTCGAGCAGCAGCCGCCGCACGAACACCACCGGGTCGCCGCTCTTCAACTCCAGCGGGCGTGCGACCTCGGCGCTGGCACGCATGCGTCTGCACTCGAGCAGGCGCCGCTCCAAGCTGCGTCCGCTGCCATCGTCGGCCGCCAGGCGCAGGAAGCGGTAGCGCGTGGTCTGCTCGGTGTGCGTCGCGACGAACGTGCCCTTGCCCTGCCGGCGCACGACCAGGTTGTCCGCCGCCAGCTCGTCGATCGCCTTGCGCACGGTGCCCTGGCTGACCTTGAAGCGCTCGGCCAGTTCGAACTCGCTCGGGATCACTTCGCCCGGCTTCCACACGCCGGACTGCATGTCCTGCGTGATCAGCACCTTGATCTGGCGGTACAACGGGCTGAACGCCGCGTCGCCGCGTTGGCGGCTCACCCGGCTGGTGCGCGTTGGCGGTGGGCTCATGCCCTCCATTGCAGCACAGGCGTGAGCGCGCACGGACGCTCCGAAGCGCGAATCCCGCAGCGCGCGGCGCGGAGGGTCGTCGATTGAGCCACGTGACCTACACTTGACGGCGATGCGCCGCGCCTCGCACGGCCGCTCGCACAAGCCGACACCCTTCCCCTGGAGCCCGCTCATGAGCAAGAAGCCCGTTCGCGTGGCCGTCACCGGCGCCGCCGGTCAGATCGGCTATGCCCTGCTGTTCCGCATCGCCGCCGGCGAGATGCTGGGCAAGGACCAGCCCGTGATCCTGCAGTTGCTGGAGATCCCGGATGAGAAGGCGCAGAAGGCGCTCAAGGGAGTCATGATGGAACTCGAGGACTGCGCGTTCCCGCTGTTGGCCGGCATGCAGGCCCATAGCGACCCGAACCAGGCCTTCAAGGACACCGACCACGCACTGCTCGTCGGTGCGCGTCCGCGTGGCCCGGGCATGGAACGCAAGGACCTGCTGGCGGCCAATGCGCAGATCTTCACCGCACAGGGCAAGGCGCTCGACAAGGCGGCCAGTCGCAACGTGCGCGTGCTGGTGGTCGGCAACCCGGCCAACACCAACGCCTACATCGCGATGAAGTCGGCGCCCAGTCTGCCGAAGAAGAATTTCACCGCGATGCTGCGCCTGGACCACAACCGCGCGCTGTCGCAGATCGCCGCCAAGACTGGCAAGCCGGTGTCGGCCATCGAGAAGCTGTGCGTCTGGGGCAACCACTCGCCGACGATGTATGCCGACTACCGCTTCGCGACCATCGATGGCCAGTCGGTCAAGGACATGATCAACGACGCCGCGTGGAACAAGGACACGTTCCTGCCCACCGTCGGCAAGCGCGGCGCCGCCATCATCGAGGCCCGTGGCCTGTCGTCCGCAGCGTCGGCGGCCAATGCAGCGATCGACCACATGCGCGACTGGGCGCTCGGCACCAACGGCAAGTGGGTGACGATGGGCCTGGCGTCCAACGGCGAGTACGGCATCCCGAAGGAGGTGATGTTCGGCTACCCAGTCACCACCGCGGGCGGTGAATACAAGATCGTCGACGGGCTGCCGATCGACGAGTTCAGCCAGGAGCGCATCAACCTCACGCTGAAGGAACTGCTCGAAGAGCAGGATGGCGTGAAGCACCTGCTCTGAGCGGCGCAAGGGCATGAGCGCGGCCACCGCCCACCCGCGCGACGTGTTGTTCGCCGACGGCGACCTCGCGCCGCAGATCCCGGTGTGCGACCACTA
>DATKJN010000361.1:0-4463 GCA_035543655.1 Burkholderiaceae bacterium
GATCCTGAAGGTCACGTTCATCCTCGCGGACTGACGTGATGCGTCGCTGGCTCAGAATGCACGGGTCACCGGCAAGGTCAATGCCGCGCAGGCGACGCAACCCAAGGAGCATTCCATGGCAGACCAGAAGCGCCCGCTGCAACCCGGCGACCCTGCGTCGGCGTTCACGCTGCCCTCAGCCAACCGCGAAGGCACGGTCTCTCTCTCCGACCTGCGCGGTCAGCCGTTTCTGATCGGCTTCTTTCGCGGGCTGCACTGCCCGTTCTGCCGCCGCCAGCTGGTGCAGCTGGGCGCTCTACAGCCGGCTCTGCGCGCCGTGGGGGTCGAGACCATCGCGGTGATCAATACCCCGGTCGAACGCGCCCGCATGTACTACCGCCACCGGCCCACGCCGGTCACGCTGCTGAGCGACCCCGATTGCCTCTCGCATCGGGCCTTCGGTGTGCCGTACGGCGCGTTCCTGCCCGAAGGCAGCACCGAAACCCCCCAGTGGCCGTACAAGGCCACCATGGAACTGTTCATGGCGGCACGCGTCAACCCCACGGGCGAACTGCCTGGGCCCACGCAGCCGATGGAAGCCAACCCGGTGCTCAACGCCAAAGACGGCTTCGTGATGGAAGAAGTCGATCACACGATTGCGGCGAACCACGGCACGCAGCTCGCCGGGCACTTTCTGGTCGATGCGCAAGGCATCGTCCGTTGGGTGCAGATTGAAGGGCTCGATGACCCGAATCAACTCTCCACCTTTCCGACGCCGGCGGAGCTGCTCGCCGCCGCGAGCAGCCTGGCACGCTGAGCGCCCAGGTCAGCACAGGAATGGCAGCACGACCAGCGAATCGCGTTCCACGCCGGCCTTTGCGCACACCTCGTCGGCGCGAATGAAGTAGGCCTCGGCGCGTGCGTCGTCGCCTTGATCGAGGCACAAGGTTGCCATGCCCTCGATGCACGGAAAGATGAGCTGTGGCTCGTTCATGGCCTCGGCCAGCGCCAGCGCCTCTTCGTAGTAGCGCAGCGCCTTGTCTGCGTTGCCGTGGCACTGGTGGATCTGTCCGAGCACGATCAGCGGGATGGCCAGGTGATCGAGCAGGCCGAGTTGCCGGTCGAGATCGATCGCCGATTGGGCTGCTTGCAGGCCCTCGTCGTCACACCGCTGGGTGAGCGCGCAGAAGGCGACCGCGAGGTTCGCGTACAGGCGTGACTGGAAGGCGAGGTCACCGATCCGCTTGGCGGTATCGAGCCCGAGCTGGCAGGTCTGCACGGCGCGCCCCGGGTCGAGGGTCGCATACAGCACGCCGAGATTGGCGTAGCTGCGGCACGCGGCCTGCTGCAGGCCCGCTGCCAGCGCCACGGCGACACTGCGCTCGATCCGTTCCACCGCTTCGGCGGAGCGCCCGAGCCGGGCGAGCGCGGCGCCGATCGTGTTGAGTGAATGCGAGGTGGCCAGAGCCGCCGCCCGGCTTGTCATCGGATCGTCGCGCCCACGTTCCGCTGCATGTTCGGCCTGCAGCAACGCGCGCCGGGCCCAGACATCGGCACCCTTGTTGTCGCCGGTGCGAAACGCGTGCCGCCCGATCTCGTGAAAGATGTGCGCGAGTTCGATGTCGGCATCGATGTCGCTGCCCACAGCCTCCACGCGGCACTCGAGGAGCCGCAAGCCCTCGCGCAGGCACTCGAAGCTGGTCTCGCGTGCGCCGGCGTCCCAATGCAGGCCGGCCAGCTTGCGCTGAACACGCCCCTCGCGCACGGGGTCCTCGATGGCACGGGCCAGCTCCAGCACGGCGCCGAACTGCAGGTGGGCCTCGTCGCGTCGCCCGATCGGGCCCAGCAGATCGCCCATGTGCTCGCGGATGCCGGCAATGGCCCGATCATCGGGTGCGCCCACGTTGCGCAGGATGGCCAGGGCCCGTGCGTAGTAGCGCAAGGCATCGTCGTTGGCATAGATGCCGCGCGCCCAGTCGCCCGCCGCCACCAGATAGTGCGCGCCGCGCGCCCGATCCTCGCCCAGGCTGAAGTGGTGGCACAGCGCATCGAGGTCTTCGAGGCGCGTCGGGCTGGTGCCGTGCAGATTCTCGAGCGCGACACCGGTGCGTTGGTGCAGTTCGGTGCGCCGGCGCAGCAGCAGGTTCTGGTACACCACCTCGTGCGCCAGCGTGCTGGCAAAGCGGTAGCGTGGCGCGGAATGCGGCATCGCTTGTGCACCCTGTGTGCCGGCCGAACGCACCGGCACCAGCCACTCGGTATCGCACAACACATCGAGCATGGCGGGGTCGCCGGCCTCGGGGTCGACGGCGGGCAGCAGCGCGCAGTCGAACTCCGAGCCCAGGATGGCGGCACTGCGCAGCGTGCGCCGAGCCGGCACCGGCAAGCGGTCGACCCGCGACAACAAGAGACCCTCGATCGACGACGGCACCTCCACCGTGCTGGCGGCGGGCACACAGCGCCATCCGTTGGCGTGGCGTGTCAACACGCCGTCGGAGATCAGCGTGCGCACCACCTCTTCGAGGTACAACGGGTTGCCGCCGGCCTGGCGGACGATGCGCTCGTGCAGTGCGCGCTCGACGGGGTAGGCCGCGGCGGCACCGAACAAGGCCACGAGCTGGGCCTCGATCGCATCGTCGGCCAGCGGCGCGACCCGCACCACGGTGTGCGCGACCCGGCCGAAATCCAAGCCCTCCGGATCGAATGGCGGACGTCCGCTGAGCACCACCAACAAGGGCCGCTCGCACAGCCAGTCCGACAACGTGTGCAGGCCCTCGATCGACGCCGCGTCGCCCCACTGCAGGTCTTCGATCGCCAGCACCAGCGGGCCCTGGGTGAGGCGTCGCTCGAGCACGGTGCGCAACGTCATGAAGATCTGGCGCTTGAGCCGTTCGGGCTCGATCTCGTGCGATCGATCGAGCGACTGCAGGCCGAGGATGTAGCCGATGACCGGCACCACCAGCGCGAGCTCCACGTCCTCGGCGCCGATCGCGCGCATCACCTCTGCGACCTTGCGGCGCGCTTCGTCCAGCGAGTCGGCGGGTGCGATGCCGTAGGCCTCGCGGAACAGGCCGGCGGTGACGCCGTAGGGCCGCTGGCCGAACGGCGAACAAACCACGCGGCGCACCGGCGCCTGCGCGAAGCCCTCGACGGACGCGACCCGCTCGAGCAACGCGTCGACCAGCCGCGTCTTGCCCACACCGGCCTGCCCGACCAGGCTGACCACTTGCGCACGGCCGTCCGGCACGCGCGTGGCGGCCGCCAGCATGCGCTCGATCTCGGCGTCGCGTCCGATCAGCGGCGTTGCGAGCCCGTGCATCGCGAGGCCGCGCAGGGCTTGGGGTCGGTCGTCGACACCGAGCAGCCGGTAGACCGCCAGCGCTTCGGCCTTGCCTTTGAGCGCCAGCGTGCCGCACGGCTCGAACGCGAACTCGCGCTGCGTGAGCTCGAACGTGGCGCGACTCACCATCGTCTGCCCCGCCTGCGCGGCGGCCTGCAGGCGCGCCGCGGTGTTGACGGCGTCGCCGGTCACCGCATAGGCCGCGTCGGCCGACGATCCGAGGTGTCCGGCCACCACCCGACCGGTGTTGATGCCGATGTGCAGCGTGAGGGGGTGGCCGAGCCGATCGCGCCAGCGTTCACTGAGCAGCGCCACGCACGCATGCATCTCGAGCGCCGCGTGACACGCGCGCTGCGGGTCGTCTTCGTGCGCCAACGGCGCGCCGAAGACCGCCATCACCGCATCACCGACGAACTTCTCGACGAAGGCGTCGAACCGTTCGACCACCCCGCGCAGCGCGTTGAACAGGTCGGTCTGCAGCGCACGCACGTCCTCGGGATCCAGCCCCTCGGAGATGGTCGTGAATCCGGACAAGTCTGCGAACAGCACCGTGGCCGATCGGCGGTCGGCCTCGGATGCGACCGGCGCTGCAGGTGTCGCCGTGGCCAGCTTGTTGCCGCAGCGCGGACAAAACGCAAAGTCGACGGATGCGTCGAGTTGGCAGCGCTGGCATTGCATCGACGGATACTATGCCTGGACAGTTTGGCGTGTTCGAGGGCAGCGGTTCCTCGGCGCGATGCAGTGCGAGGGCTTTGGAGACCTGCTGCTGTTTTGACCCCCGACTGACGCTGTGCTACGGTTGCCGCCCGCTCGTCATCTCCAACTGCCCACAACCCCCGATCGCGGCCATGCACCTCCAGCCGGCGCCGCCAGCTGTCCTGCGGGGCTCCTCATACCCCCGTCACGCGCTGCCGCAACGGCCTGCGAGCGTGGTGCACGTGCTCGCCGTCGAGTCGATCGGCTACCTGGTCCCGCAGGCGGATTTCATCGGGCGCATCCACAGCGCCTTCGCCCGCGCCTGCAACATCGCGTGCCACGACACCTTGCTCACGCTGTGTGCAACTGGCGCGGGTCGAGGCCCGACCACGCTCACGCTCGCGCACCGCGCGCCCGACTTGCGCGAGCTGTTTCAGGTCGGTGAGCG
>DATKJN010000362.1:0-2652 GCA_035543655.1 Burkholderiaceae bacterium
CGATTGCCCACACTGTTCAAGACGGTGCAGGACCAGAACAAGGACATCGGCAAGACCTACCCGCTGATTATGACCAGCGGCCGCTTGGTCGAGTACGAGGGCGGCGGCGAAGAGACCCGCTCCAACCCATGGCTGGCCGAGCTGCAGCAGGAGTCCTTTGTCGAGATCAACCCGAAGGCGGCCAACGACCGCGGCATCCGCAACGGCGACTATGTGTGGCTGAAGACGCCGACGATGCAGGCGGTGCCGGAGTTCAAGGGCTTGCGCGTGAAGGCGCAGGTGACCGAGCGCGTCGGTCCCGACACCGTGTTCATGCCGTTCCACTTCTCGGGCCGCTGGGGCGGGATGGACATGGCGGCGTACTACCCCGAGGGCGCCAAACCGGTGGTGCGCGGCGAGGCGGTCAACACGGCCACCACCTACGGCTACGACAGCGTGACGATGATGCAAGAGACCAAGACCACGGTTTGCCAGATCGAGCGAGCCACGGCCTGACGCGTCCGGCGCAACAGTTTTCAGGAGACCTCAAATGGCCCGAATGAAATTCATCTGCGACGCCGAACGCTGCATCGAATGCAACGGCTGCGTCACCGCCTGCAAGGCCGAACACGACGTGCCCTGGGGCGTCAACCGACGCCGCGTGGTCACGCTCAACGACGGCCTGCCCGGCGAAAAGAGCGTGTCGGTGGCGTGCATGCACTGCTCCGACGCGCCTTGCATGGCGGTGTGCCCGGTGGACTGCTTCTACAAGACCGACGAAGGCGTGGTGCTGCACGACAAGGACGTCTGCATCGGCTGCGGCTACTGCTCGTACGCGTGCCCGTTCGGCGCGCCGCAGTTCCCGAGCAACGGCACCTTCGGCCTGCGCGGCAAGATGGACAAGTGCACCTTCTGCGCCGGTGGTCCCGAGGCCAACGGCAGCCCGGCGGAGTTCGAGAAGTACGGTCGCAACCGCTTGGCCGAAGGCAAGCTGCCGTCGTGCGCCGAGGTGTGCTCGACCAAGGCGCTGTTGGGCGGCGACGGCGACGTGGTGTCCGACATCTTCCGCAACCGCGTGCTGGTGCGCGGCAAGGGCAGCGAGGTCTGGGGCTGGGGCACGGCGTATGGCAAGCCCGCCACCGGTGGCCAACCGCAAGCCAAGCCGGAGGGCAAGAAGTCATGAGGATCGCCCTGTTGCTGTCCTGCGCCGTGCTGGCACTGACCGCGTGCGGCGAAAAGACCGCCGGCGCGGTGAAGAAGTCGGACGTGCCGGCGTACCAAGGGTCCACCGGCCAGGCCGCCTACTCGGCCAACGGCTGGAAGGCCGGCGACCAGACCGCGTGGGATCAGCAGTTGCGCACGCGCTCACAGGGGCAAAACGAATACTCGCGCGCCCCGGCGCAGCCTTGAGCGGGCCACGGCAAGGAGCAAGCATGCACAGCCCTTCGTGGCGACTGATCCTCATGTTGGCATTGGGCGTGAGCCTGGGCGCCGGCGCGCTCGCACAGACGACCACCACGCCCGACGACCCACCCGGCGGCAAACCACCAGCGGGTGCACCACCGGGCTTCACCGCACCGGCCGAGCCCAAGCCCGACGAGACCAACGCGCAGCGCGGTAAATCGCAGCCGGGCAACAACGCGCCGTTCTGGCGCGGCGTGCGCGAGTCGGGCAACGTGCCGGGCTTCACCACGCTGCCTGAAAACGAAGGCGCCACGCTGATCCAGCGCTTCACGCAATACCCGGGCTCCGCGTTCACGACCGCCGGCGAAGCCTGGCGCGAGGTGCGCAACCGCTGGCTCGTACCCGGGGGCGCCGCGCTGATCGTGTTCGCGCTGTTGGTGCTGGCGCTGTTCTACAAGTGGCGCGGCCCGATCGGGGGCGATCACCTCGACCGACCCAAGCCGATCGAACGATTCACCTATTTCGAGCGTGCGACCCACTGGACCGTGGCCATCACCTTCGTCGTGTTGGCGGTGTCGGGCATCGTGATGGCCTTCGGCAAGTACTTCCTGCTGCCGATCTTCGGCGCCACGTTGTTCGGATGGTTGACCTACGCCCTCAAGACGCTGCACAACGTGGTCGGACCGGTGTTCGGGCTGGCCCTGCTGGTGTTCATCGTCGCGTTTCTGCGCGACAACATCCCGCGTGCCTATGACGTGGGCTGGCTCAAGAAGGGCGGCGGCATGATCAGCGGAGAGCACGTCCCATCGCACAAGTTCAACGCGGGCGAAAAGATCGTGTTCTGGGGCGGCGTGATCGCACTCGGCCTCGTCGTCGTCGTCTCGGGCGTCGTGCTCGACAAGCTCGTGCCCGGCATGAGCTACACGCGCGGCCAGATGCAGATCGGCCACATGGTGCATGCAGCCGCGTCGATGCTGATGATGGCGCTCTTCCTCGGCCACATGTACCTCGGGACGATCGGCATGAAGGGCGCGTACCAGGCGATGAAGACCGGCCGCGTCAGCGAGGACTGGGCCCAGGAGCACCACGAGTACTGGTACCAGGACATCAAGGCCGGAAAGATCCCCGCGCAACGCTCGGGGCCGGCCGCCAAAGGGATGCAAGCAGCCAAGGAGGGCGCATGAAGCGCGTCGTTGGGATCATCGCGTTGGGTCTGTGCACGGCCGGTGCGTTCGCCAAGCTGCCGCCGCTGTCGGACGATGCCAAGGC
>DATKJN010000363.1:0-3414 GCA_035543655.1 Burkholderiaceae bacterium
TGCTCGGTGCGCCGCTGGTGTGGCTGTCCGACCGCGTGCTGCTGCGGGTGTCGGACCGGTTGCTGATCGACGGCGCGCTGCACGGCGCCACCGCGATCGGCCGCCTCGGCGCCGCGCTGCTGGGCCGCCTGCAGACCGGCAGCCTGCAGGTCTACGCCTGGTTCGTGCTGATCGGCATCGCCGGCGCGTTGTGGTGGGGCGTGCGCCATGTCTGAAGCCGCCGCGCTGAACGCGCTGCTGTGGCTGCCGCTCGCGGGCGTCGGGCTGCTGTTGCTGTGGCCGCGCGAACGCGACGACCTGACGCGGTGGGCGACGCTGGCGGTCACGCTGGTGCAGCTGGCGCTGGCGGCGTGGCTGTATGCGCGCTTCGACGCCGGCGTGGCAGGCCTGCAGTTCGAGACGCGCGTGCCGTGGATCGCAGATTGGGGCGTGTCGTACCAGATCGCGCTCGACGGCAACAACCTGCTGCTGGTGCTGCTGACCGCGTTCCTCGGCCCGCTGGTGGTGGCTGGTGCCTTCAGCGCGATCCAGCAGGACGTGAAGCTGTTCTACGCGATGGTGCTGCTGCTGCAGTTCGCGATGATCGGCACCTTCGTCGCGCAGGACCTGTTCCTGTTCTACGTGTTCTGGGAGGCGATGCTGATCCCGATGTTCCTGTTGATCGGCATCTGGGGCGGCCCGCGGCGCATCTACGCGACGCTGAAGTTCGTGCTCTACACGGCGTTCGGCAGCGTGCTGATGCTGGCCGCGCTGATCTACCTGGTCTACTCGCTTCAGAGCTCGAGCGGCGTCGCGTCGTTCGCGATCGCCGACCTGATGCAGGCACGGCTGCCGCTGCACGTGCAGGCGCTGCTGCTGGGCGCGTTCGGGCTGAGCTTCGCGATCAAGGTGCCGATGGTGCCGCTGCACACCTGGCTGCCCGACGCGCACGTCGAGGCGCCGACCGCGGGCTCGGTGGTCCTGGCCGGCGTGCTGCTGAAGATGGGCACCTACGGGTTCATGAAGCTCGGTTTTCCGCTGTTCCCCGACGCCACGCAGCTTTTCTCGCCGGCGCTGATGGCGCTGGCGGTGCTGTCGATCGTCTACGGCGCGTGCCTGGCGCTGGTGCAGGACGACATCAAGAAGATCATCGCCTACTCGTCGATCAGCCACCTCGGCTACGTGATGCTCGGCCTGATCAGCCTCGAGCTGGCCGGCATCCAGGGCGCGATGGTGCAGATGGTCAGCCACGGCCTGATCTCGGCCGGCCTGTTCCTGGTGGTGGGCATGATCTACGAGCGCTGCCACACGCGCGAGTTGTCCGCCTATGGCGGGCTGGCGCGGCTGCTGCCGGTGTTCGCGGTGTTCGTGCTGGTGCTGACCCTGGCCTCGGCGGGACTGCCGACCACCAGCGGCTTCACCGGTGAGTTTCTGGTGCTGATGGGCGCGTTCAAGAGTGCGTGGCCGGTCTACCAGCTCGGCAACGGCCTGCCGCTGGCGTTGTCGGTGGCGGCGGTGTCGGGCGTCGTGCTCGGCGCGCTGTACATGCTGCGCTTCGCACTGGCCACGCTGTACGGGCCGGCAAAGGCCCCGCACCAGCCGCTGGCCGACCTGAACGCGCGCGAGAAGACGATCCTGCTGGCGCTGGTGGCGGCGGTGTTCTGGCTCGGGTTGTTCCCGGCCGAGCCGATGCGCAAGACGGAGCTTGCGGCCAAGGCGTACCAGCAATGGGTGAGCACGTCGCGCCTGCCGGAGGGTGGCCAGTGAACACCGCGGTCGTGCTGCGCGCGATGCTGCCCGAGCACCTGCTGCTGCTCGGGCTGGTGCTGGTGCTCGTGCTGGAGCTGCTCGGCCGCGCCCGGCACGCGTCGGGTGTGGCACTCGTCTTCGTGGCGATCGCGGCGCTGTCGGCGCTCGCGCTCGCCGCCGACGGCGTGAGCGCGGTGCCCTTTGCCGGCCACTTCTCGATCGACCCCGCGACCGCGTCGGCCAAGGCGGTGGTGCTGGCGCTGGCGCTGCCGGTGCTGCTGATCGCGCGCCACGAGTTTCACGGCGCGGAGTTTCCGGCACTGCTGATGTCGTCGCTGTACGGCATCGCGCTGATGCTATCGGCCGACAGCTTCCTGACGCTGTTCCTCGGTCTGGAGCTGATGTCGCTGCCGGTCTACGTGCTGGTGCTGCTGGCCCACCGGCGCATCGCCAGCGCCGAGGCAGCGCTGAAGTACCTGGTGCTCGGCGGCACCGGCAGCGCGATGCTGCTGATGGGTGCGTCGCTGATCTACGGCAGCAGCGGCTCGCTGGCCAGCAGTGCGTACACGCAGGCGCTGTCTTCGGCCGATCCGATGGTGCGCGCGGGCGTGGTGCTGGTGCTGTTGGCGCTGTTCCTGAAGTCGGCGATCGTGCCTTTCCACGGCTGGGCGCCCGATGCCTACGAAGGCGCGAGCGTGCCGGTGACCGCCCACATGGCGGTGCTGGTGAAAGCCGGCGTGATGCTCGCGGCGCTGCGCCTGGTGGGCGGCGCGACGCTGGGCTCGCCGCTGGTCGAGATCGTCGCGCTGCTGCCGCTGGCGTCGATCGTCTGGGGCAATCTGGCGGCGATGCGTCAGGCAAGCCTGCGCCGCCTGATCGCGTACAGCTCGATCGCGCATGCGGGCTACCTGTTCTATGCGCTGCTCGGCGATCCCGCGACGAGGCTGCAGGCGGTGGTGTTCTACGTCGCGGCCTACGGGCTGCTCAACCTGCTGGCGTTCGCGGCGCTGCCGGCGATGGACAACGACACCGAGCGCGACCGGCTCGACAACTTGCAGGGTCTGTTCCATCGCGCGCCGTTCGCGGCGCTGATGATCGGCCTGGCGATGCTGTCGCTGGCCGGCATCCCGCCGCTGCCGGGCTTCATCGCCAAGTTCCTGATCTTCCGCAACGTGATGGTCGCTGGCCACACCGGCTACGCAGTGGCTGGCCTGGTGGCCAGCTACCTCGGTCTCTACTTCTACCTGCGCGTGATCCAGCTGATGTTCATGAACCCCGACGCGCGCGTGGCGCCGGCAACGCCGCTGCGTGCCGCCACGGTCGCCAGCCTGGCGTGCCTTGCGGCCACGCTGCTGCTGGCGGTGTTCCCGGGCTGGCTGATGGCGCGGCTGTAGCGCACCAACGTCGCCAGCGCAGGCCGGTCAGGTGCCGGCCCGCTTGGCCTCCGGCGAATAGATGTCCAGCAACTGCACGCGGGTGGCGCGCAGGCGCTCCGAAACCACCTGCATCAGGCGCAACATGAAGGCCAGGCCGAACGCCGTGTCAGCCTCGAACGCGGCCAGCAGCTGCGAGCCCTCGAACGCCAGCGCGGTCACCGGCGTCAGCGCGCGCGCCTGGAAGTGCTTGCCGGCATGCGGCAGCAAGGCCGACCAGTCGAGCTCGTCACCCTCGTACAGCGTCTGCACC
>DATKJN010000364.1:0-7807 GCA_035543655.1 Burkholderiaceae bacterium
GAGGGCGTGCCGGTGCACGTGTTGCTCGTCGTCGACGAGCTCGAGAACCGCGCGCTGCAGCGCTACACACGCTGGATCGCCAACTTCGGCGACGACTACCTGCGTTTGCCGAGCCTCAGCCCGCAGGCCGCCGATGCGCACTCGCCGTGGCACGACACCGACATCCTGGCACCGCCCGAAGGCACCGACGACGAACCCGTGCCGCCGCATGGCGAAGGTGACTGGCCGGTGGACGTCTTGCTCGACCTCGCGCTGCCGGCGCGCGAAGAGGCGCCGCCCTCGCCAGCGCAGTCGGAACCCATGCCGGTGGCCGCGCCGTTCGCCGAATCCGAGCCGATGCCCTGGCTGGACGAGGTCTCGCTGCCCGACCCCGCGGTGACCGCAGCGCCACCGCCGCCGGTGCCTGCGCCGGCCGCGGCGCCCGTGCCGAAGGCTGCACCCCCGCCATCGCCAGCGCCACCGACGCCGGCACCGCTCCCGCCACCGACGCCGGCACCGGCGCCGATCAGCGCACGCAACGCCGAGGCCTACGAGGCGCCCGCGCTGGAGCCGCCGACATTCGACTTCCCTCGCGTCGATGTGCACACCGAAGCGCCGGGGATTGCCATGCGCAATACCGGGCTGGCGGGCAACGGCCCGCATGCCGCCGTGCCGCCCCGTGGCCGCGTCGAGCCAACGCTGTTCGTTGATCCACCCGCTGTGCCGCCGCCACCTGCACCGCCGCGCACGCCACCGCCCGCACCGCCGGCGGCGCCGAGCGCGTCGCCCTTCGGTGCCTGGCCGCCAGCAGTCGCCGGCGCTGCGCCGCCACCCAGGCCGCCACCCATCGCCGGCGCTGCGCCACCACCCGGACCGCGCCCCGCGCCACCGTGGCTCAGCGAGGCCGACGTCGAACAGATGCGGCGCATGCAGGATCGCGGGCCCCGCTGGCCGGGGCTGCTCGGCTTGGCGCTCTACATGGTGGTGCTGCTGGCCGGCGCGTGGTGGGTGGCGCGTTGGATCATCGACAGCCAGCGCGTCGAGACGCGGCAACGGCCGCTTGCCGAGACGCCTGCAGCGCCCGCGCCAACCCCCGCGCCGGCGCCTGCACCGACTGCCGCACCACCGACTGCCACGGCACCGACTGCACCAGCACCGACTGCAGCGCCGCCTACGGCCGCGGCCAAGCCCGCCGCGCCGGCCGCGCACGGCCTCGGCATGGCATGGCCACCCGAGTCGGGCTCCGCAGCGCCCCTGGTCGATGAACTGATCCGGCTGGTCGCCACCCCGGCCGGCGTGGCATTGCGCGCTCCCGCGGCCAACGAGCCGCCCGCGCTGACGCTGATGCGCAGCGACGCACTGATGGCGGCGCGTGCAGCCAACACGCCGCTGCAGGTGGTGGCGCCGCTGTACAACGAACAGGTGCAGGTGCTGGTGCGCACCGACGCCCGCTGGGACTACGTGCGCGAGATCCGCGGCCTGCGCCTGAACATCGGGCGCGCCGATGGCGCACGGGCGCGCACCGCACGCGCGCTGTACCAGCAGCTGTTCGGCGCCGCGCTGCCCGCCGCGCAAGCCAACGAACTCGACCTCGACGGCGCGCTGAACGCGTTGCAACAGCGCGGCAGCCCGATCGATGCGATCGTGGTGGTGTCGGAATCGCCGATCGAATCCCAGTTGCAACCCGCTGCGCAGCGCCTGGTGCGCGAGCTGACCATCGAAGGGCGCCAGGGCGCGGTGACGCCGCCGCCGGGGTTCTCGGTATCGCGCCGCACGAGCACCGACCGTGCGCGGCTGTCGACCACCAGCTACCTGGTGGCACCCGGTACGCCGCCGCGCGCGCACGATGCCCTGTTGCGCACGCTGGCCGTGGCGTTGTGCCGTGCGCAGCCGCAGCTGCAGAAGCAGGAGTCGGCACTGCTGCGCGGCTTCAAGCCCAACCAGCAGCCGGATGTCGGCTATCCCTACGTGCTGCCGCGCACACCAGAAGGCACCTGCCCGGTGTCTTGAGCCGGCGCGTCAGCGGTACACCGCATCCTCGCGCCAGCCGAGCGCGGCCATGTCGTGCGCGCGCAGATGGGCCTCGCTCGGCATCATGAATTCGTCGAGCTGCGGCGGCTTGATCGGCGTGCCCGACAGCATGGCGTGCGCCTGGCCGCGGTGGTGGGTCTGGTGGTTGAACAAGTGCGCCAGCACGTGGCCGACGCGGTCGCGCTGGATGTGCGTGGCACGTGGCATCTGCACCTCGCGGTCGAGCGCCGCCGCATCGAGCGCATCGCAGAACGCGACCAGTCGCGCGTCGCTGGCCGCCTGGCGCGCGGCCAGCGCGGTGAGGTCATCGCTCGGCACGAAGCCATCCATCGTGGCGCGCAGATCGGGCTCGCCGTGCAGCGCGCCGACGTAGTAAAGGTCGACCCACAAGATGTGGTTCAGCGTCGCCGCGAGGCTCGGAAAGAAGCCGGTGCGCGGCGCATGGAACTGCTCGCGCGACAGCGGCGCCATCGCCGTGTGCAGCCGGTGGTTCGACAGGCGGTTGGCATGCGCCTGGATGCGCAGGTAGTGCGTGAGCTCCATCGCGGGTCAGACCTCGCCTGGCCGCCCCGAAGAGGCCTGATCCCGCTCGGGGGGACGCGAGTGCAGCGAGCCAGGAGGTCTCATCTTCACGCGTTCTTCGCTGGCCTCACCGGCTTGGCCGCGACCGGCGCGCCGGACTCCTTCCACGCGCCGAAGCCGCCGTCGATGTGCGCCACGTTTTCCAAGCCCATGTCCTGCAGCGTCTTGGTCGCCAGCGCCGAACGCCAGCCGAGCGCGCAGAACAACACGTAGCGCGTGTGCGGCTTGGCGAACACCGGCCGGTGGTACGGCGACTCCGGGTCGACCCAAAACTCCAACATGCCGCGCGGCGCGTGGACCGCGCCGGGGATCACGCCTTCGTGCTCGAGCTCGCGCACGTCGCGGATGTCGATGAACTGCACATCGTCACGCCCATGCAGCTCGCGCGCCTGTTCGACGCTGTAGGTGGTGATGGCGGTCATCGCCTCGTCGACCATCGACTTCACGGTCTTCATGGCTGAGCTCCTGCTGGTGATAGGACCATCGTGCGTGGCCTCAGAACGCGCCTTGCGCCAGCCAGCGCTCGATCGGCCCCTTGCGATCGTTGCCCCAGAACGGCTCGCCATCGATGACGAAAAACGGCGCGCCGAACACGCCGGTCGCGAGGGCCGCGTCGTTGGCACGTTTCAGCCGCTCTTTCCACAGCGCATCGTTCCACACCCGCTCGGCCGCGTCGGCGTCGACGCCGGATTCACCGGCCAGGCGCTTCAACGCCGCGGCGTCGTTCAACGGCACGCCGCGCGTGAAGTACGCGCGCAAGCCGGCGCGGGCCCATGCAGAGGCGGCTTCCATGCCCTGGGTGTCGGCCAGCCACCAGAACACGCGCGCGGCATTCTGCGTGGGAATCGGGAACGGATCGGGCGGCTTGTAGGGCACGCCTTCGAAGCGCGCCGAGCGGGCGAAGTCGCGATAGGCGTAGTCGCGCTTGATCGGGTAGTGCACCGGGCTGCGCAACTCGGCGGCCTGGAATGTGACGCCGAGCAGGATCGCATGCCAGTGCACGGCGCGGCCGTGGCGCGCCGCCAGCGCCTCGACCCATTCGGAGGCGATGTACGAATACGGCGATGAGAAATCGAAGTAGAACTGGACCGGCGTCTTCATGTCAGTGGCGCCCGGCCGTCCGAAGCGGCTGGCGCGCTCTTTCGGAGGGCAGCGAGCGAAGCGGGCGTGGGTGCGCTTTCATCCGCCACGCTACGCCGCACCCGGGCCAGTGTCCATCGGGTGCCGGCCCGACGTGATCGTGACGCCTTCGCGCTGTTCGATCCAGCGCACCAGCTCGCTGACGCTGACGCCGGGCCCCTGCGCGCGATCGGCCTCCTGCCACAGCGGATGGCCGGCTTCGCACAATGGCATGTCCACGCCGGCTTCGCGCGCCACGCCGAGCGCGATGCCGATGTCCTTGAGCATCAGCTCGAGCTTGAACGGATCGTCGAAGCGACGGCTGATCACGCGCTGATGGATGTGCGTGCGCGTGATCCACGAGCCGCCGGTCGACGCGTTGAGCACGTCGGTCATCACCGCCGGGTCCAGGCCGCAGCGTGTGCCGGTGGCCAGCACTTCGGCGGTGGCGGTGAGCGTCATCGCCGTCACCAGGTTGTTCAGGCACTTCATCGTGTGGCCGGCGCCGAGCGGCCCGAGGTGAAAGATCTGTTTGCCCATCACGTCGAGCAGCGGCCGCACGCGCTGCACGTCGGCGTCGGCGCCGCCCACCATGAACACCAGATCGGCGGCCTCGGCGCCCCACTGCGCGCCCGACACCGGCGCATCGACCATCGATGCGCCGCGCGCGGCCAGCGCCGCCGCGGTCTCGCGGGTGAGCC
Source organism: Burkholderiaceae bacterium (assembly GCA_035543655.1). GTDB lineage: Bacteria > Pseudomonadota > Gammaproteobacteria > Burkholderiales > Burkholderiaceae_C > JAEUPI01. The sequence goes on from DATKJN010000364.1 coordinate 4,413, forward strand.
ACGGCTCCGACGACGAGGTGTCGACCAGCACGGCGCCGGCGCGCAGGCCGGCGGCGATGCCATCGGCTGCGAGCACGGTGTCGCGCACCACGCGGCCGTTGGGCAGCATGGTGAACACCACGTCGGCGCCGTGCGCCGCTTGGCGTGCGCTGCTGCAGGGCGTCGCCGAGCCATGGGCGGCCTGCAAACGCTCCAGCGCCACCGGCGCCACGTCGAAGCCCTGCACGCGATGGCCCGCTTGGCCCAGGTGGCGCGCCATCGGCACGCCCATCACGCCGAGGCCGACGAAGCCGATGGTCAGCGGCGTCGACGGATGCACGGACTTCGCGCTCATTGCAAGGCCCTTCCGATCAAGATCTTCTGCACCTCGCTCGTGCCTTCGTAGATCTGGCACACGCGCACGTCGCGATAGATGCGCTCGACCGGAAAGTCGCTCACGTAGCCATAGCCGCCGAACACCTGGATGGCCGCCGAGCAGACGCGCTCGGCCATCTCGCTGGCGTTGAGCTTGGCCATCGCGGCCTCCTTCAGGCACGGCCGGCCCGCGTCCTTCAGCGCCGCCGCATGCCAGATCAACTGGCGCGCCGCCTCGATCTGGGTGGCCATGTCGGCCAGCTTGAACTGCACCGCCTGGTGCTCGAAGATCGGCTGGCCGAAGGCGCGCCGCTCCTTGCTGTAGGCCAACGCGGCCTCAAAGGCGGCGCGCGCCATGCCGACCGCCTGCGACGCGATACCGATGCGCCCGCCCTCCAGCCCCGACAGCGCGATCTTCAAGCCCTGGCCTTCGTCGGCCAGCAGGTTCTGCGCCGGCACGCGGCAATCCTCGAACAGGATCTGCGCGGTGTCGCTGGCGTGCTGGCCCATCTTGTCTTCCAGCCGCGCCACCGTGTAGCCCGGCGTGCGGGTGGGCACGATGAAGGCGCTGATGCCTTTCTTGCCGGCCATCTTGTCGGTCACAGCCATCACGATCGCCACGTCGCCGTTCTTGCCGCTGGTGATGAACTGCTTGACCCCGTTGAGCACGTAGTGGTCGCCCGAACTGTCACGGGCACGCACGGCGCTGGTCTTCAGCCCGCCGGCCTCGGAGCCGACGTGGGGCTCGGTGAGGCAGAACGCACCCAGCATCTCGCCGCGCGCCAGCGGCTCGAGAAAGCGGCGCTGCTGGTCCTCGTTGCCGAACGCCATCAGGATCGAGCACACCGGGCAGTTGTTGACGCTGACGATGGTGCTGGTGGCGCCATCGCCGGCGGCGATCTCCTCGAGGATCAACGCCAGCGCGAGGTAGTCGAGCCCGGCACCGCCGCGTGACTCGGGCACGGCCACGCCATAGCAGCCGAGGTCGGCCAGCCCGCGCAGCTCTTCCTTCGGAAAGTGATGCGACTTGTCCCACGCCGCCGCATGCGGCGCGATGCGCTCCTGCACGAAGGTGCGCACCGCGTCCTGCACGGCCCGGTGGTCGTCTGACAACAACATCGTTCATCCCCTCGCGGCCAACCCGGCCAGTGTCGTGCGGCCATGGCGGCCGAGCAACCGTGTGGTGTTCCGCCGCCCATTGTCGTCGGCATGCCAGTTGTCGCCCGGTTGCCGCGCCGTGCGCTCGATCGTGGCTCCAGCGCGGCCGGCCGCACAGGCTGCGGCGTTGCGACGACAATGGCCCGCTGCCGCGGTGCGACCCATCGAGCGCCGCGCGAGTTCGAGACCTTGAGGATCTGGGTACCGGTGGCGCAACCCTCACCGCTTCGCAGCGTGCTCGTTAGGCCGACACCCCGCCGGCTGCTGGTGGCCTCACCGTTCGTGGCAGTGGCGTTCGTGCTGGTGGCGATGGCCATCTTCTGCATGCACGTGCTGTCGGCGGCGCGCGCCTACGTCGGCGGCGAGAGCCTGTGGAGCAAGGGCCAGAAGCAGGCGGTGCAGCACCTGGAGCGTTATGCGCAGACGCGCTCGGCGGCGTCGTGGCAGGCCTATCAGCAGGCGATCGCGGTGCCGCTCGGCGACCGCGTGGCGCGCGAGGAACTCGAAAAGCCGTCGCCCGACCACGAGGTGGCGCGCCGAGGCCTGCTGGCCGGCGCCAACCACGAGGACGACATCGACGGCATGATCCGGTTGTTCCGCTGGTTTCGCCGCGTCAGCTTCATCGACGAGGCGATTCGCATCTGGGGCGAGGCCGACGGACTGATCGCACAGCTCACCGACACCGCCGAGCAACTGCACCGCGCCGTGCAGGCCAACGCCGGCGCCGAGAGCTTGGCGCCGCTGGTGCTGCGCATCGAAGACCTCGACCGCCGGCTCACGCCGCTGGAAGTGCGCTTCTCGGCCACGCTCGGCGAGGCCACGCGCAAGACCTTGAGCCTGCTCACCGGCGTGATGATCGGCGTGGCGTTGCTGCTCACCGTGCTCGGCGGCCTGGTGGCGCGCACGGTGGCAGCGCAGGACGCGCGCATCGAGGCGCGCGTGCGGGCCAGCGAAGAGCGCTTCCGCTCGTTGTGGGAGACCACCAACGACGCCATCCTGATCGTGTCGACCGACCACACGATCCGCTTCGCCAACCCGGCGGTGCACAAGCTGTTCGGCTATTCCGCCGCCGAGCTGGCGGGCCGGTCGCTGTCAATGCTGCAGCCCGACGGCGCCTATGCCGCGCACAAGGCGGCGCTGGAGCACTACCTGCAGACCAACGTGCGCACGCTCGACTGGAGCGGCACCGAGACCCTGGCGCGCCACCGCGACGGCCGCACGTTTGCAGTGGAGATCGTGTTCTCGGAAATGCGGCTGGACGGGGAACGCTTGTTCGTCGGCTTTCTGCGCGACATCACCAAGCGCAAGGAAGCCGAACGTGCGGTGCGCGAGGCCAACGAACAGCTCGAGCAACGGGTGGCCGAGCGCACGCGAGAACTGCGCGAGGCCAACGAGCGCCTGATGGAGCTCGACCGCATGAAGTCGCAGTTCCTCGCCACCATGAGCCACGAGTTGCGCACGCCGCTGAATTCGATCCTCGGCTTCACCAGCCTGATGCGCGAGGGCATGGCCGGGCCGCTCACGTCCGAGCAGCAGCGCCAGCTCGGCTTCGTGCACAGCTCGGGTGAACACCTGCTGGCCCTGATCAACGACCTGCTCGATCTGTCGCGCATCGAGTCGGGCCGCATGCACGTGGCGATGGCACCGTTCGACTTCGCCAGCGTGGCCGCGGAGGTGGGGCAGAACCTGAAGCCGCTGATCGAGCAGAAGGGCCTCAAGCTGGAAATCCACGTGCCGCACACGCTGCCGATGGTCGGCGACCGCCGCAAGTGCTATCAAGTGCTGCTCAACCTGACCAACAACGCGGTCAAGTTCACCGAGCGCGGCGCGGTGCGCATCGAAGCCGCCGCGCGCAACGGCAGGCTCGACGCCAGTGTGGTCGA
>DATKJN010000365.1:0-2593 GCA_035543655.1 Burkholderiaceae bacterium
TAGCAGATGCCCAGCACCGGCACGCCGAGCCGGTACACGACGTCGGGTGCGCGCAGTTCCTGCGCCTCGTAGGTGCTGGCGTGGCTGCCCGACAGGATCACGCCCTTCGGGTCGAACTCGCGAACGAACGCTTCGGAGACGTCGTTCGGATGGATCTCGCAGTAGACGTGCGCCTCGCGCACGCGGCGCGCGATCAGCTGCGTGACCTGCGAGCCGAAGTCGAGGATCAGGATCTTGTCGTGGGTGGTGTGGGTCATGCGGGCTGCGCTCGCAAGGTTTGGTGGGTGCGGAAGAAGCGCCAGGCGGTGATCGCGGCCGTCACCTGCAATGCGGAGCAGACGAAGAACGGCAGACCGATCAGCCAATCGGTCGCCGGCCGGTGCGAGACCCAGCGCAGCAACTCCAGCGCGACCACGGGTGCGAACACCGCCATCAAGCTGCTCAGCGACGACACCGCCCCCATCGTCTGCCCTTGGCGCGTCGGGTCCGCCGCGTTGGACACGATGCTTTGCATGGCCGCCTGTGCCGCAGCGCCCAACAAGCCGAGCAGGATCACCACGTAAATCATCCAGCCCTGCGTGGCCAGGCCGAAGCCCAGGTACGACATCGCGCCCACCGACAGGCCGACCACGGCGAGCTGTTGGGGCGTGAAGCGCTTGAGCAGCGGCTTGAGCAGCACACCCTGGCTCAGTGCCGACACCACGCCCACCGCGAACAGAGACCAGCCCACCTGCCCCGGCCCCCAGCCGAACTTGAACTTGGTGTACAGCACCCAGCTCATGTGCAGCATGAACTGCGCCAGACTTGCTAGCGCGATCACCCACACCAACGCGCCCACGCCCTTGAGCGCGGCCAGCCCTTTGAGCGCCGACACCGGATTGGCGCGCCGCCAGTCGAACGCACGGCGCCGCTCCTTGGGCAGCGACTCGGGCAGCACGAAGAAGCCGTAGCACCAGTTGATCAGCGCCATCGTGCCAGCCACGACGAACGGCAGCCGGACGTCGATGTCACCGAGGATGCCGCCGATCACAGGCCCCAGGATGAAGCCGATGCCGAACATCGCGCCCATCAGGCCGAAGCGGCGCGCACGCTGCTCGGGCGGCGTGATGTCGGCCACGTAGGCGTTGGCGATCGAGATGTTGCTCTGCATCGCGCCGGAGAACATGCGCACCGCGACCAGCATCCACAGCGCAGTGGCCGCTGCGGTGACGAAGAAGCTCAATGCCAAGCCGGCGAAGCCGAGCAGCAGCACGGGGCGCCGGCCGAAGCGATCGGACAGCGCACCCAAGATGGGCGAGCTCAGGAAGTTGGCAACGCCGAAGGTCAGCGTCACCGCGAGGAACGCGAGCGTCTGCTCGTCGTTGCTGGTGGTGAATTGTCCGACGATGTGCGGTAGCACCGGCACCATCAGCCCGATGCTGATCATGTCGATCAGCACCGCGATCATGATGAAGGGCATGGCCGCCTTGCGTGCGGCGCGCCCGGTCAGCGCAGCCTCGGGCGATGCCTGCGACGCGGGTTGCGCTGCGTGCGGGGCGCCGCCGGCCTCAGAAGTGGGATCAGCCAAAAGTCATTCCATCCGATAGTTCGGCGCTTCCTTGGTGATCTGCACATCGTGCACGTGGCTCTCGCGCACGCCGGCGGTGGTGATTTCGACGAACTCGGCCTTGCGCTGCATCTCATCGATGGAGCCGCAGCCGCAGTAGTGCATCGACGCGCGCAGGCCGCCCGCCAGCTGGAAGATCACCGCGACCACCGAGCCCTTGTAGGGCACCTGGCCCTCGATGCCCTCGGGCACCAGCTTGGCGGTGTTGGGGTTGTTGGCGTTGTCTTCCTGGAAGTAGCGATCTGCGCTGCCTTGCTGCATCGCGCCCATCGAGCCCATGCCGCGGTAGCTCTTGTAGGTGCGCCCTTGGTAGAGGATGGTTTCGCCTGGCGCCTCTTCGGTGCCGGCGAACATGCCGCCCATCATCACGCAGTCGGCACCCGCCGCGATCGCCTTGGCGAGGTCACCCGAGTAGCGGATGCCGCCGTCGGCGATCAGCGGCACACCGCTGCCTTTGAGCGCCTTGGCCACCGCTTCGATCGCATAGATCTGCGGCACACCGACGCCGGTGACGATGCGCGTGGTGCAGATCGAGCCCGGACCGATGCCCACCTTCACCGCATCGGCGCCCGCCTCGGCCAGCGCGAGCGCCGCGCTACCGCTGGCGATGTTGCCGCCGATCACGTCCACCTTCGGGTAGTGACGCTTGACCCAGCGCACGCGGTCGATCACGCCGGCGCTGTGGCCGTGCGCGGTGTCGACCACGAGCGCATCGACGCCGGCTTTCACCAGCAGCTCGACGCGCTCTTCGGTGCCCTCGCCCACGCCGACTGCCGCGCCGACGCGCAATTGGCCCTGCGCGTCGCGCGCCGCATCCGGAAAGCTGGTCTGCTTGGTGATGTCCTTCACCGTCATCAGGCCGCGCAGTTCGAAGGCGTCGTTGACCACCAGCACGCGCTCGAGCTTGTGCTTGTGCATCAAGGCCTTGCCTTCGTCGATGGTCGCACCCTCGCGCACCGTGATGAGGCGCTCGCGTGGTGTCATGAT
>DATKJN010000366.1:0-5450 GCA_035543655.1 Burkholderiaceae bacterium
GCCTGCAGCTCGCGCCGCTCGGCTGGATGGCCACCCTGCCGATCATGGCCTACGTGGGGGGTGGTGCGCTGGCCGCGCCACTGGTGGCGCACCATCAACGCCGCTTCGGCCGCAAACGCTGCTTCCAGTTCGGCCTCGGCGTGGCGATGGTGTCGGCGGCACTGTGCGCACTTGCCGCGTCGCTGCGCAGCTTTCCGATGCTGATCGTGGCCACGGTGCTGGCGGGCTACTACAACGCCAACGGCGCGTTGTACCGCTTCGCGGCGATCGAGGTGGTCGATGTGGCGCACAAGGAGCGCGCGATCTCTTGGGTGCTGGCCGGCGGCATCCTCGGCGGCGTGTTCGGCCCCAACCTGGCGACCGCCACGCGCGACCTGCTGCCGCAGCCGTTCACCGGGGCTTACGTGGCCTTGATGGGCGTGGCCGCACTGGCCTGGCTGGTGATGCGCCGCATCGAGTTCCCGCCGTTGCACGGTGAGGGCAGCGTGACTGCCACCGGGCGCCCGTTGCGCGAGCTGGCGCGCCAACCGACTTTCGTGGTGGCGATCGTCGCCGCGGCACTGGGGTATGGCGTGATGAACCTGCTGATGGCCGCCACGCCGATCGCCATGCAGCAGTGCGGCCACCCTTTCAGCGCGGCGGCGCTGGTGCTCGAGGCCCACGTGCTGGCGATGTTCGTGCCGAGCTTTTTCACCGGCCACCTGATCAAGCGCGTCGGCGTGCTGCCGGTGATGACCTGCGGCGCGTTGCTGTACCTGGGCTGCGTGCTGTTCGCGCTGTCGGGACAGGACGTGATGCACTTCGCCGGCGCGCTGGGTGCACTGGGCGTCGGCTGGAACTTCCTTTACATCGGGGGCACGACCCTCTTCACCGACACCTACCGTGCCAGCGAGCGCACCACGGCGCAGGCGGCGATGGACACCAGCGTGCTGGGCACGATGGCCGTCACGTCGTTCAGCTCCGGCGCGCTGGTCACCACCGGTGGCTGGTCGTGGATGACCCTCGGCTCGCTGGTGCCGCTTTGTGCGATGGCGCTGGCACTGGTGTGGCTGGCGCGCATCCGTTGGCATGCGCGTCGCGCAGTGGCCTAGGCACGGCGCGTCAGGGCGCGGGTGCGGCCGCGTCGCTGCGTTCGCGCATCGATCCGGCGACGAGATCGAAGCGGAACAGCCGGCATTCGATCGGGCCGTTCCACAGCGGCACACGGCGCGATTCCTTCAGGCGCATCTGCGCCGGCAGCTTCGTGTCGGGGCTCAGCACCCACGCCGTCCAGCCGGCGTAGTGGCGCTTCCAATGCGCGGCCAGTGCGGCATAGAAGCTGCGCATGTCGGGTGCACCCTGCACCTGCTCGCGCGCCGGGCGCGGCGCAGCCCCGTGTCCCTTGGGCGATAGGCGCTCGCCGTACGGCGGGTTCAGCACCATCGTGCCACCGGGTGCCGGCGGCGGGCGCTGCAGCATGTCGCCGGCCTTGAACTGGATCGCCGAAGCGGCACCGGCGCGCTCGGCGTGGCGTTGCGCGAAGTCGGTCATCCGAAACGACACGTCGCCGGCGAAGATCGGCACGCGGCTCGGCTGCACGCGTGCCTTTGCCGCGGACACCAGGTCGCGCCAGGTGGCCATGTGGTCGCGAAACGGCAGCAGCTTCTCGAATGCGAAACGGCGTGCCAGCCCGGGCGCGCGGTCGCAGGCGATGTGCGCGCCTTCGATGGCGATCGTGCCGGAGCCGCAGCAGGGGTCGAGAAGCGGCCCGTCTTCGGCGCGGCCACGCCAGCCGGCTGCGACCAACACGGCGGCAGCCAGCGTTTCCTTCAGCGGCGCATCGCCGGCCTGCGCGTCGCGCCAGCCGCGCTTGAACAGCGGCACGCCCGAGGTGTCCACGTACAGCGTGGCCCGATCGCCGTCGAGGTGCAGCACCAGAGACAGATCCGGGTCGCGCGTGTCGACATCGGGCCGTGAACCGACGGCCTCGCGCACCGAGTCGCACACCGCGTCCTTGATGCGCAGCGACGCGAAGTTCAGGCTCTTCACCGGTGCCGAGCGCGCCGTGGTGTCCACTCGCAGCGTCTGCTTCGGCGTGATCCAGTCGATCCAGCGCACGCCGCGCGCCAGCGCGTACAGCTCGTCTTCGTTGCGGTAGCGCGCCTCGGCGACGCGCCACAGCACGCGCTGCGCAAGGCGGCTTTCCAGGTTGAGTCGCATCGCCAGTGCGGCGTCGGCGCGCAACGCGACGCCGCCGCGTCCGGCCGCGCCCACAGGGCCTCCGGCGATCGCCTGCACCTCGTCGGCGAGGAACGCCTCGACCCCTGCCGCACACGGCAGGAACAGATCGACAGCGGTGCTCACTGGGACCCCTGGGCTGCGCGCCGTCCCCTCGAGGGGATCGAGCGCCTTCGGAGCGGCCGTGCGGCGCTCACAGCGTGCGACGCAGGTTGGCGGGTGCGATCTTCAACGCTTCGCGGTACTTGGCCACGGTGCGGCGCGCCACCTGGATGCCCTGCTCCGACAGCATCTGCGCCAGCTGGCCATCGGACAGCGGAACCTTCGGGTCCTCGGCTGCCACCAGTTGGCGCAGCAGCGCGCGCACCGCCGTGCTCGAGGCATTGCCGCCGGCGTCGGTCGACAGCGACGAACCGAAGAAGTACTTCAGCTCGTAGGTGCCATACGGCGTGGACATGTACTTGGCGGTGGTGACCCGCGAGATGGTCGATTCGTGCAGGCCGAGCTCGTCGGCGATCTCGCGCAGCACCAGCGGCTTCATCGCGATCGCGCCATGCGTGAAGAAACCCTTCTGCCGTTCGACGATGGCCTGCGACACCCGCACGATCGTGTCGAAGCGCTGCTGGATGTTCTTGACGAACCAGCGGGCCTCCTGCAGTCGCGCGTTCAAGCCGGCTCCGGTGCCGTTGCGCTGGCCGCGAATCGCCTGCGCGTAGAGGTCGTTGATGCGCAGCTTGGGCATCACGTCGGGGTTGAGCTGCACTTTCCACGTGCGGGCGACGCGCTGCACGATCACGTCGGGCACGACCACCGTCGATTCGTTGCGGCCGAACGCCCGGCCCGGCTTGGGGTCGCAGCGCACGATCAGCTCGCGCGCTTCGCGCAGTTGCGCCTCGTCGGCGCCGGTCGCCGCGGTCAGCTTCTTGAACTCGCGCTTGGCCAGCAGATCGAGGTGTCCGCGGCAGATCTGCATCGCCAAGGCGCGCGCCGGCACGGCGGGGCCGGTGCGCAGCTGCAGCGTCAGGCATTCGGCCAGATCGCGCGCGCCGACGCCGGCTGGGTCCAGGCTTTGCAGCCACATCAGCGCGCATTGCAGGCGCTCGAGCAACTCTTCGCGGTCGAGCGGGTCGCTGGCGTCGGACAGACGCTCGGCGATGTCGGCCAGCGTGTCGGCCAGATAGCCGTCGGCATCGAGCGATTCGATCAGCGTCCACAGCGCCGCGCGGTCTTCGGGCGACAGGCGCATCAGCGCCATCTGGCCGCGCAAATGGTCCTGCAGCGATGGCGCGGGGGCGGTCCGGTCCTGCGCTTCCTGGTCATCGTCGGGGCCCGGACCCGAAGCGGCCATGCTGGGCAGCTCGCGGATGCCGTCGAAGTCGTCGCCCTCGGTGCCGTTCTCCCACTCACGGCGTTCGAGCGTGCTGAAGTCGGTACCGTCGATGCCGTTGGGTTCGTCGCCGCCATCGAAGGTCGTTTCCTCGCGCTCGGCGGCCGCCTCGGCCGGCGTCTCACTGAAACTTTCGCTGGGGCTGGGGCGCTCTGCGGGCGCATCGGCCGCCGCCGGTTCCTCCTCGGCCTCGAGGAAAGGATTCTGGTCGAGCATCTGCTCGACCTCCTGCTGCAGCTCGAGCGTCGACAACTGCAGCAGCCGGATCGATTGCTGCAGCTGCGGCGTCAATGCCAGATGCTGCGACAGACGGACCTGGAGCGAGGGTTTCATGGTTGGGAAAGAGTCACTCGCTGCGCACTACATGCGGAAGTGTTCGCCGAGGTACACGCGTCGAACGTCGGCGTTCTCGATGATCTGCTGTGGCGTGCCTTCGGCCAGCACGCGGCCCTCGCTGATGATGTACGCGCGGTCGCAGATGCCCAGCATCTCGCGCACGTTGTGATCGGTGATCAGCACACCGATGCCGCGGCTCTTCAGGAAACCGATGATGCGCTGGATCTCGATCACGGCGATCGGGTCGACGCCCGCGAACGGTTCATCGAGCAGGATGAAGCGCGGCTGCGTGGCCAGCGCGCGCGCAATCTCGACCCGCCGCCGCTCGCCGCCCGACAACGCCGGCGCCGGCGAGTCGCGCAGCTTCTCGATGCTCAGGTCGCGCAGCAGTTGCTCCAGCAGGCGCTCGATCTCCGGACTGCGCAGCGGACGGCCATTGGGGCCAAGCTGCAGTTCGAGCACCGCGCGGATGTTCTCCTGCACGGTCAGCTTGCGAAAGATCGACGCCTCTTGCGGCAGGTACGACAGCCCGAGCCGGGCACGCTGATGGATCGGCTTGGTCTGCACCGGCTGGCCATCGATGCGGATCTCGCCGGCGTCGGCGCGTACCAGGCCCACGACCATGTAGAAGGTCGTGGTCTTGCCGGCGCCGTTCGGACCGAGCAGGCCCACCACTTCGCCGGCGCCCACCGCCAGATGCACTTCGCTGACGACCTGGCGCGAGCCGAACGTCTTCTGCAGACCGGTGACCTCGAGGCGGCTCGTGATGACGCCGCCGGGCAGGGGCGCATTCAACGCGGCCCCCTGCTCGCCACCCTCGCGTCCCCACGAGGGGCCGCGAGCCACATTGGGGCGGCTCGGCAGGGGCTCACCGCCGCTCGCCCAGCGAGGTGCTGGGCCGCAAGGAGGTGCCGCCCGGTGCACTGGCGGCCGAGGCGGCGGCCTCCGCGGCACGCGGGCTCAACACGGCGCGCACGCGGCCACCGGGGTTGCTCGGCGTGGATGCACCGCCTTGCACGCTGAACAGCTCGGCCGCGTTGTCCCACACGATCACCGCGCCTTGGATGTCTTCGCTCGCCACCGTGCCGCGCATGCGCCGCACCTGCGCAGCGCCGATGAAACGCAATGTGTCGGCTCGCGCGTCGTACTCCACGCGATCGGCGCTGCCTTCGAGCTGTTCATCGCTGCCGTCGCGCTTCTGACGGTAGACCGCCGGCTTGCCCGGTGTGCCGTGGGCGGTGGCAGTTCGGTATCCCTCAGGCGTTTCGCGCAGTTCGACGCGGTCGGCGCGGATCACAAGCGTGCCTTGCGCGATCACCACGTTGCCGGTGCACACGCTGACCTGGCGCACCAGATCGACGGTGCAGGGACGGTCGGACTCCATCGTCAGCGGCTTGGTGCGATCGGCCTTTTCGGCGACTGCCCAGGGCGTGGACAGGATCAAGCCCAGCACGATCAATGCAGCCCGAAGCCGCGACGAACGTCGGTTCGCAGGCGCAGGGGGCTGGGC
>DATKJN010000367.1:0-3508 GCA_035543655.1 Burkholderiaceae bacterium
GCGCGATCGTGTCGTCGAGGTTCGGGTTGCCGCGCAAGAAGTTCTCGCAGCGCGCCGTCAAGGTGAAGTGGAACGGCAACGCGCGCGCCGCCTGCACCGCAGCCTCGATGCGCAGCAGGGCCTGATCCATCGGGTACAGCGCTTCGCCGCTGAAGTCCTCGATCGAGCCTCCCACCAGGCCCGCTGCGGCGGCCAGCTGGATCGTCTCCGCCACCTGCGACGGTTCGTGGCCGAAGCCGTTTTCCAGATCGCCGGAAACCGGCACGTCGCAGGCCTCGGACACGGCATGGGCGCACGCCAGTGCCTCGTCGCGCGACAGCGCGCCGTCGCGCCGCCCCAGCACGCCCGCCGTCGCGCCACTCGAGGTGGCCAAAGCGACGAATCCTGCACCGGCGAGCAGGCGCGCCGAGCCGGCGTCCCAGGCATTGCCGACCACGAATGCCGCCGGCGCTTCATGCAGGGCGCGAAAACGCTGGGCCTTGTCGGCTTGGTTCATCTCTTGACTCCTCGAGTGTGGTTTGGGCACGCCACGACCGGCCTGGTGGCCGGGCGCACGCACGTGAGGCACCACTGTATGCGCCGGAAAGCGGCCCTCGGGCATCGCCTCGCGCCGGTGGGCACCGCGACACGCAGGTCGCCTGGGTTGCGAGCAATTCTCATTTGTAAGACGTAACTGACGCGGTGCTGACGCACTGACGCGGCCGCGACAGTTGGACCGTGCAACTGTGCGGCGCACCCGACAGGGGCCGTCAACTATGTCGCGTGTGGGGTCCCTTCCCCGCGATCGTGGGGCAGCGCGACGGGCCCGCCTTCAATAGCCTAGCGGGAGTTTCACAGCCGTCCCCGCCGGCCTATGCCCGGCGCGCCACAACCCTTCGCCACCATGTCGCTCAAAGCTGTATTCCACCGCACGCGCAGCTTGTTTTCCAGCCTGCTCGGCCATCCCGGCAACCTGCCGCGGGTGGGCGACTGGTCGCACTCGCGCGCGGCGCCGATCGACGACGACCGCGTGATGCAAAGCCACACGCATGCGTGGCTGCGCAGCATCCCGAACGGCGTGCATCCCAAACAACTGTGCCGCCACTACCCGCGCATCGCCAACCGCATCGCGATCAATTGGCAGCACCTGCACGTGGTCGACCGCCTGATGACCGATCTGATGATCGACCAGCGCGGTGATCGCAAGGGCTTCCCACCACGCATCCGCCAGGAACTCGAGCGCCTGTACGGCTATCACGCCAAGCGCATGACGCCGTTGCTGCGCGGCCGCGCCGCGATGGACGAACCGCCCGATCCGCGCATGGCGCTCGAACCGCCGCGCCGCGTGCGACTGCGCACCGTGCCGCTCACGGTGTCGTCGATCAAACGCTGAGGGCGGCCGGCAGGCCGCGCGTTACCACCGTGGCGCGATGCGCTCGCCCGGCATCACCTCGTATGGATCGCCCCAGCCCTTGAGTCGGCGCAGCCGGCCGATCCACGCGCCCATGTGCGGATAGTTGGCGGCGATGTCGATGCCGCTCTCCTCCACCGGATAGAACACGTAGCCCGACAACGAGATGTCGGCGATGGTCGGCTGCTCGCCGACCAAGAACGCGCGCGTGGCGAGGTGCTGGTTGACGATCGCATGCGCGCCGTCGATGCGCGAGCGCAGGAAGGCCATCACCGCCGGGTCGGGCGCGGTCGCGCCGAACGCCTTCATGAAGCGATAGGTCGCAAAGTAGCTGGTGAACTTGTGGTTGTCGAACAGCAGCCAGCGCAGGATCTCCTGCTGCTCGCTTTCGTCGCGGCCACCGAACTTGCCGCTCACGCGGGCCAGGTGCGTGAGGATCACGCCCGATTGCGTGAGGCGCAACGCGCCGTCGTCGAGCACCGGCGCCTCGCCCATGTTGTTGACCTCCGCGCGCCAGCCCGCGTCACGGGTCTGACCGTGCATGAAGTCGACCAGGACGCTCTCGTACGGCAAATCCATCGCGCGCAGCGCGAACGCCGCCTTGAAACTGTTGCCGGATTGGCAGAAGCAATGCAGGCGGCGCATGTCAGTGCCGCCCGGCCGCCCGAAGGCACTGACGCGCCCCCTCGGGTGGCAGCGAACGAAGTGAGCGTGGGGGCTGCTTCATTTCAGGACAAGTCTTTCTGCTTGTCGATCACGCGCGACACGATGCCGTAGGCCACGGCTTCTTCGGCGCTCATCCAGAAATCGCGCTCCATGTCGGACAGCACAGTGGCCAGCGACTTGCCGGTTTGGGTGGCGATCACCTTGGCGATGCGTTCGCGCGTGCGCAGGATCTCCTTGGCCTGGATCGCGATGTCGGTGGCCTGGCCACCGGCGCCGCCGGCCGGCTGGTGGATCATGAAACGCGTGTTGGGCAAGCACACGCGGCGCTCTTTGGGCGGTGCGAGGAACACATGGCATCCGGCGCTGGCGACCCAGCCCGAGCCGATGGTGGTGACCGGCGCGCGCACGAAACGGATCATGTCGAAAATGGCGTCGCCCGACTCCACATGTCCGCCCGGCGACGACACCAGCAGCGTGATCGGCGCATCGGACTGCTCCGCCAGCGCCAGCAGGCGGCGGCAGGTGGCCATCGCCATCTTGTCGTCGATCTCGCCGAACACCAGCACGAAACGCGACTGGAACGACATGCGCTCTTCGAGCGTGGCGCGATCGGGGCCGGCTTGCGGGTCGGGAGCGGCGGGGGTGTGCAACGTATTCATCGAGATGAAGCTCCAAAAGAGGGGTCACGGGTTCTGCGCCGCCGCATCGCACGATTGCACGATCCACTCGGCATACGGCGCGAGGATCGCGTCGAACGTCCAGGCGTGGATCGCAGGCAGCTCGTAGCCATGAAGTTCGCGGATCGCCTGCTCCACTTGTGCGTAACGCTCGCGAGTGGTCTTGAGCACCACGCGGCATTCGTCCGCGCTCTGCACCTCGCCCTGCCAGCGGTACACACTGTGGATGTCGGAAATCTGCGCACACGCCGCGAGCCGGCGCTCAACCAGCGCGTGCGCGATCGCCTGCGCCTCGGCGCGGCTGCCCACGGTGGTGACGACGGCGATGGGGGTCATGTCGGTGGCGGGCCGTTGCATCAGGGCGACGCAGCAGCGCGTCGCAACCACTATACGTCGCCCGCGCCGGGCACGCCGGCGCAGTGGCGTTCAGCGCGCGGCGCTCAACTCGCGCTGCTGCGTGGCCCGTTGGCGGATCAACTCGAGCATCTCATCGATGTCGGCGTCGATCGTGTCGAGCGGGACGCGCACGCTTTCCGCGTCGACATCGCTGTCGCGGCCCCGCGGGTCGCCGAGCGTCAGCTCGATGAAGCGCCACGGCAGGCCCGCGATTCGCGTTTCGATGACCTGTGCGTCACGCACGTTGCGCAGCATCACCACCTGCTCGCGCAGGCCGCGGAACCACAAGCGGTCGGTGAACACGGAGATCGCCGGATGGTGGCGCGTGAACAGCCGCGCCGACACCACGAAGATCGCCGCTCCGCACAGCCACAGCAAG
>DATKJN010000368.1:0-3249 GCA_035543655.1 Burkholderiaceae bacterium
GTCGCTGGTGCGCACGCGCGCCGAGCCGCAGCCCGACGGCAGCTTCAGGCTGTTCGGCACCAAGATCTTCATCACCTACGGCGAACACGACATGGCGGACAACATCGTCCACCTCGTGCTCGCGCGCGTGACCGGCGCGCCCGAAGGCGTGAAAGGCATCTCGCTGTTCATCTGCCCGAAGGTCTTGGCCGACGGCACCCGCAACGACGTGCACTGCGTCAGCATCGAACACAAGCTCGGCATCAAGGCCAGCCCGACCGCGGTGCTGCAATACGGCGACAACGGCGGCGCCGTGGCCGAGCTGATCGGCCAGGAGAACCGCGGCCTCGAGTACATGTTCATCATGATGAACGCCGCGCGCTATGCCGTGGGCATGCAGGGCATCGCGGTGGCCGAGCGCGCGTACCAGAAGGCGGTGGCCTATGCGCGCGAACGCGTGCAGAGCCGCCCGGTCGACGGCTCCATGCCGCGTGCGGCCCCGATCATTCACCACCCGGACGTCAAGCGCATGCTGATGACGATGCGCGCGTTCACCGAAGGCTGCCGAGCGATGGCGCTGGTGGGTGCGGCCGCATACGACGCCGCACATGCACACCCCGACAAGGAAACGCGCCAGCGCAACGAGGCCTTCTACGAGTTCATGGTGCCGCTGATCAAGGGCTACAGCACAGAAATGAGCCTGGAGGTGGCGAGCCTGGGCGTGCAGGTGCACGGCGGCATGGGCTTCATCGAGGAGACCGGTGCCGCGCAGCACTTGCGCGACGCCAAGATCCTGACCATCTACGAAGGCACCACGGCGATCCAGGCCAACGACCTGATCGGCCGCAAGACCGCGCGCGACGGCGGCACCGTGGCGCGCGCGATCGCGGCGCAGATCGAAACCACCGAAGGCGAGTTGGCCAAGAGCAAGAGCGAGCACGCCGCCGCAGTGCTCAAGCGCCTGCGCGCGGCGCGTCAGGCGTTCACCGACGTGGTGGCCTTCGTCGTCGAACGCGGCAAGAACGACCCCAATGCCGTGTTCGCCGGCAGCGTGCCGTACCTGATGCTGGCGGGCAACCTGATGGCCGGTTGGCAGATGGCGCGTGCCCTGCTGGTGGCCGAGCAACGCGTCGCCGCCGGCGAACAAGCCGATTTCATGCGCGCGAAGGTGCACACCGCGCGCTTCTACGCGGATCACATCCTGAGCCGGGTCCCGGGCGTGCGCGACAGCATCGTCGACGGCGCAGCAGGCGTGACTGGCATGGCCTTGGAGGCGTTCTGAACATGGCGTTGCCACCGGTGCTTGCAAAACTCCCGCTGCCGATCATCGGTGCGCCGCTCTTCATCATCAGCAATCCCAAGCTCGTCATCGCCCAGTGCACATCCGGCGTCGTCGGGTCGATGCCGGCGCTGAACGCGCGCCCCGCCGAGCAGCTCGACGAGTGGCTGGCCGAGATCACCGAAGGGTTGGCCGCGTGGGATCGCGCGCATCCCGATCAACCGGCCGCGCCGTTCGCCATCAACCAGATCGTGCACAAGAGCAACGACCGGCTCGAACACGACATGATGATGTGCGCCAAGTACAAGGTGCCGATCGTCATCACCAGCCTCGGCGCGCGCACCGACGTGAACGAAGCGGTGCATGGTTGGGGCGGCATCGTGCTGCACGACATCATCAACAACACCTTCGCCCACAAGGCGATCGACAAGGGCGCCGACGGCCTGATCGCGGTGGCGGCTGGTGCGGGAGGCCATGCCGGCGTGAAGAGCCCGTTTGCGCTGGTGCAGGAGATCCGCGAGTGGTTCGACGGCCCGATCGCGCTGTCGGGCGCGATTGCCAATGGATCGTCGGTGCTGGCCGCGCTGGCGATGGGCGCTGACCTGGCCTACATCGGATCGGCCTTCATCGCCACCCAGGAGGCGCGCGCGATCGAGGCCTACAAGCAGTGCATCGTCGAGTGCAGCAGCGACGACATCGTCTACTCGAGCCTGTTCACCGGCGTGCACGGCAACTACCTGAAGCCATCGATCCGCAACGCCGGCATGGACCCCGACAACCTGCCCGATGGCGATGTGAGCAAGATGAACTTCGCCGGTGGCGAGGGTTCGAAGGGCAAGGCCTGGAAGGACATCTGGGGCTGCGGCCAGGGCATCGGTGCGGTCAAGGCCGTGGTGCCGGCACGTGAACTCGTGGCACGCCTGAGGCGCGAGTACGAGGTTGCGCGCTCGCGTTTTGCCGTGGACGCCGTGCCTGCCTGAGTCGCGCGCAATGAAGCGCTTGCTGATCGATAACGTGCGGCCGTTCGACAGCCGCCGCGGCAGGCTCGGGCCGGTGTCGCGCATCGTCATCGAGGACGGTCGCATTGCCGAGGTCACGGCCGAGCCGCGCCAGGTGGCCGACGCCCATCGCATCGACGGCGGCGGGCGCGTCGCGCTGCCGGGCTTGATCGATGCCCACGTGCACGTGGTGGCCTCCTCGCACGATCTCGTGAGCCTGGCGCTGAAGGCGCCTTCACTGGTGGTGGCCGAATCGAGCGCGATCCTGCGCGACATGTTGATGCGCGGCTTCACCACCGTGCGTGATGCCGCCGGTGCCGACTTCGGCCTGCAAGAGGCGGTGGCCAAAGGCCTGTTCGAAGGCCCGCGCCTGTTCATCGCCGGCTTCCCGGTGTCGCAGACCGGTGGCCACGCCGACATGCGGCCCAAGGGCGTGCGCACGAAGGAGATGTTCTGCACCTGTGCCGGCCTCGGGCTGATCGGTGCCATAGCCGACGGTGTCGGCGAGGTGCGTCGCGCGGTGCGTGAGCAAGTGCGCAACGGCGCCAACCAGATCAAGATCATGGCTGGCGGCGGCATCTCGAGTCCAACCGATCCGTTGGAAGGCACGCAGTTCTCGCTCGACGAGTTGAAGGCCGCGTGCGAAGAAGCCGAGGCGGCCAACCTGTATGCCATGGCGCATGCGTATTCGCCGCGCGCCGTCACGCGTGCGGTGCAGGCCGGCGTGCGTTCGATCGAACACGGCAACCTGATCGACGAGGCCACGGCCAAGGTGATGAAGACCGAAGGCGCTTTCCTGGTGCCGACCCTGTCGACCTATGCGGCATTGGCCGACGAGGGCCAGCGCCTCGGCTGGTCGGCGTCGATGCTGGAAAAACTCGACACCGTGGCCGAGCGCGGCATCGATGCGGTGCGCATCGCAGTGGCGGCCGGGGTGCCGGTGGTGTTCGGCACCGACCTTCTGGGCCACATGCATGCGCGCCAGTCCGGCGA
>DATKJN010000369.1:0-4767 GCA_035543655.1 Burkholderiaceae bacterium
TGCTGCGCTGGAACAGCGCCGAGCTCGGCGCGGTGTCGCCCGCCAAGTTCATCCCGGTGGCCGAGGAGACCGGGTTGATTCTCGGCATCGGCAAATGGGTGCTGCGCAACGCCTGCGCACAGAGCGTGGCGTGGCAGCGCGCCGGCCTGCCGCCGGTGCGCGTGTCGGTCAACCTGTCGCCGCGCCAGCTGAGCGACGCCGATCTGCTCGACGAGGTGCGTGCCGTGCTGGCCGATACCGGCCTGCAACCCGACTTGCTCGAACTCGAGGTCACCGAGAGCTCGGTGATGCACAACGTGGAGCGCGCGCTGCAAGTGCTGGGGTCGCTCAAGGCCATGGGCGTGCGGCTGGCGATCGACGACTTCGGCACCGGCTACTCATCGCTCGCGCAGCTGAAGCGCTTTCCGATCGACACGCTCAAGGTCGACCGCTCCTTCATCCGCGAGCTGCCGGCCGACACCGAAGACAAGGCGATCGCCGAGGCCATCATCGCGATGGGCAAGACCTTGAGTCTGACGGTGGTGGCCGAAGGAGTGGAGACGCCGGAACAGAAGGCCTTCCTGCGCGAGCGCGCCTGCGACCAGATGCAGGGCTACCACTTCAGCAAGCCGATCGCGGCCGACGCGTTCGCCGAACTGCTGCGCACCCACAAGCAGTGAGCGGCACAGCCGGAGCGACCGGCTTGCTGCTTTGCGCGTCACCACCGTTGCCAGAGCGCGCCGCAGCGCGCAGACTGCGGGCCTTTCCAAGGCTCGGGAGACTGGCGTGGCCAAGCTTCATGTCAATGGTCAGGTGCGCGACGTGGCGGTCGAGGCCGATACGCCGCTGCTGTGGGTGCTGCGCGAGCAGGTCGGCCTGACCGGCACCAAATACGGCTGCGGCGTCGCGCAGTGCGGCGCCTGCTCGGTGCACGTCAACGGCGAGTTGCGGCGCTCGTGTTCGCTGCCAGTGGGCAGCCTGCAGCCCAGCGACCGCATCGTGACGATCGAAGGGTTGTCGCGTGACCGCTCGCACCCGGTGCAGCGCGCGTGGGCCGAGGTCGACGTGCCGCAGTGCGGCTACTGCCAGTCGGGCCAGATCATGGCCGCCGCCGCGCTGCTGGAGAAAACCCCGAAGCCGAGCGATGCCGACATCGACGAAGCCATGACCAACATCTGTCGCTGCGGCACCTACCAGCGCATCCGGGCCGCGGTGCACCGCGCCGCGGCAATCAAGGTGGCGAAGGCCTGAAGGAGCGCGACGATGACAACACACTCCGCTTCGAACGCCGCCGAACTGTCGCGGCGCGACTTCGTCGTCTCCACCGCGGCAGCGGCAGGCGGCCTTGCGCTGGGCTGGGCGGCGCCGTTCGATGCGCAGGCGCAAAGCGCCGGCAGCGAGCTCAACGTGTGGGTGGTGGTGCAGCCCGACGATCGCTGCGTGATTCGCATCGCGCGCTCCGAAATGGGGCAGGGCACGCTCACCGGGCTGGCGCAACTCGTGGTCGAGGAACTCGAGTGCGATTGGTCCAAGGTGCTCACGCAGCAGATCTCGCCGCAGCAGAATTTCGCGGCCAAGCGCGCGTGGGGCGAGATGGGCACCGGCGGCAGCCGCGGCATCCGCACGTCGCACGATTACGTGCGCCGCGGCGGTGCGGCGGCGCGGCTGATGCTGCTGCAGGCGGCGGCCGACGAATGGAAGGTGCCGGTGGGCGAGCTGAAAGTGGCCAACGGCGTGATCACGCACGCCGCGTCGAGCCGCAGCACCACGTACGGCAAGGTCGCTGCAGCGGCCGCCAAGCTGACGCCGCCCGATCCGAAGACGATCACGCTGAAAGACCCGAAGAACTGGAAGGTCGCGGGCCAGCCGCTGAAGCGCCTGGACACCGGCGACAAGCTCGACGGCAGCAAGCTGTATGCGATCGACGTGCGCGTGCCCGGCATGCTCAACGCGGCGATCAAAGCCTGCCCGGTGTTCGGCGGCAAGTTGGTCGGTTTCGACGGCGCCGCGATCGCCAAGCGGCCGGGTGTCAAGGGTGCGGTGCGCGTCAACGACCACACGGTGGCGGTGGTGGCCGACACCTGGTGGCACGCCAAGACCGCGCTCGACGCGCTCCCGATTCAGTGGGACGAAGGTGCCGCCGCCAACCAGACCAGCGCCCTGATCGCCAAGCACCTCGAAGAGGGCTTGAGTGCGACCAACGCGTTCGCGCAGCGCAACGAGGGCGACGCGCTGAAGGCGATCGCCGGCGCGGCGAAGAAGGTGGAGGCGACCTATGCCACACCGTTCCTCGCGCACGCGACGATGGAGCCGATGAACTGCACCGCGCGCATCGGCGCGGACAGCGCGGAAATCTGGGTGCCGACGCAGAATGCCGAGGCCTCGCACGCGGCGCTGTCGGAGGAATCGGGCCTGCCGCTCGCGCAATGCAGCGTGCACCGGCTCGACCTCGGTGGCGGCTTCGGCCGCCGCGGCGGCAATCAAGACTACGTGCGCCAGGCGGTATCGATCGCCAAGCAGTTTCCGAACACGCCGGTCAAGATGGTGTGGAGCCGCGAGGAGGACCAGGCACACGATTTCTTCAGGCCGATCTCGGTGTGCAAGCTCAGCGCCGGGCTCGATGGCAGCGGCGCCCTGGTGGGACTGCACGTGCGGCTGTCGGGCCAGTCGATCAATGCCTACGTCGCGCCGCAGACGGTGATCGACGGCAAGGACCGGCGCCAGACGCAGGGCTGGTGGGCCGAACCGGGCGATGCGCAGCTCGGCTACACCGTGCCCAACCTGCTGGTCGAGTATGCGATGCGCAACACCCACGTGCCGGTGGGCCCGTGGCGCGGCGTCAACACCAACCAGAACGGCATCTACATGGAATGCTTCATCGACGAGGTGGCGCGCGCCGCCGATGTCGATCCGCTGGTGTTTCGCCGCGCGTTGATGAGCAAGCACCCCAAACACCTGGGTGTGCTGAACGCGGCTGCCGAGAAGGCAGGCTGGGGCGCGCCGCTGCCGGCGGGTGTGCACCGTGGCATCGCGCAGTTCATGGGCTACGGCAGCTACTCGGCCGCGGTGGCCGAGGTGTCGGTGAGCGCCAAGGGCGAGGTCAAGGTGCATCGCATGGTGCTGGCCCTCGACTGCGGCCACGCGGTCAACCCCGACCAGATCGCCGCCCAGGTGGAGGGCTCGGTGGCCTATGGCCTCTCAGCCGCCTTCCACGGCGAGATCACGATCGACAAGGGCCGCGTCAACGAGCTCAACTTCCACAGCTACCCGATCCTGAAGCTCGCCGAGTTCCCGAAGGTCGAGACGGTGATCGTGCCGACGCACGACTTCTGGGGCGGTGTCGGCGAGCCGACGATCTGCGTGGTCGCGCCTTGCGTGATGAACGCGATCCACGCCGCCACCGGCCGCCCGGTGCGCAGCCTGCCGTTGAAGCATGTGAAACTGGTGTAGTGCCTCCGCGCCAGCGCTTCGCGTCGACGAAGCGCTGCGCGCAGTTGGCCTCAGTCCTGCGTGTCGTCCGGGATGCCGGCGGCCAACCAGGTGCCCGGCGCGCCGCCGGCACCGACCGTGCGAATCAGCAGCACCGGGTTGTCGCAAGCCGGCGGCAGCACGGCGGCGTTGACGCCGTCTTGTGTCAGCGTGCCAACGATGTGGAAGTTGCCCGAGGTGTCGAAGGCGGCGGGGGCCGAGTGGAACAGCGTGGCGTTGTTGGCTGGACCGCAAGCCAGCGTGGCGAGCACCTGCGTGATGCCGGCACGGGTACCGATGACGTCGCCGCTGGCCAGCAGCAGCCCGTTGCCGCGGGCGCTGATCGAACCGTTCTTGCCGATGCTGGCGCGCAGCTTGTCGATGCGCCACGCGCGCCCGGCGGGATTGACGCCGCGCACCACGTTGAGCACGTCGATGCCGTTGGAGGCGGTGAGCGGGTCGGTGCCGATGCCGCCGTCGAAACGCACCAGCGTCTTCGTGCCGGCGTGGGCCTGCAGCCCGGCGGACAACACGAGCAACGCGAGCGCGACGAAACGTTGGGTCGAAATCATGGAAAGACCTCCTGAGTGCATGGAACAGCCAGGCCACGCGCAGGGCGCACGGCCGCTGCGCGGACGCGCGCAGCCGGTGCACTTACGGGGTGGCGCGCCTGGCCATTGGCAGCGCCAGACGCAAAGCTGAAACGACCGCGCGCGATGTCCGCTTCGGACTCAGGTGTGCGTCACCCAGCTCGCTTCGGAGCCTTCGAGGTGCGGCAGCGTGTTGAAGGTGATCAGCGAGTGGCGCTTGGGCGTGAACGCGAACTCGGTGAGCGCGCTGTTGCGCATGCGCAGGTTGAGCTCCACGATCGCTGGCGGCGGCGCGCCGAGCACGTGGGCCACGGCGGTGGAGATCTGGCCGCCGCTTGAAACGATCAACACGTCGCCGCTGTGGCGCGTGCGCACATGGTCGAGCGCATCGACCACGCCGCCGAGGAACTGCTCGTAGCTGGGCATGCGTTCGGGCTGTGTGCGGCCTTCCATCCAGGCGATCAGGCCGTCGCGCAGCAGCCGGAAATGGTTGCGCACGTCTTCGGCGGTCTTCGGCCTTTCGAGCGGCTCGGGGTGGACGGCGCGCACGATCGACTCGCTGTCGTATTCGTTCAGCCCCGGCATCGCCAGCGCCTGCGGTTGCACGCGCATCCCGCGCGCGATCGCCTCGAACGACTGCGTGTGGCGCTTCAGCGTGCCGGTGATCATGCCCTCGAAGACCACGCCCTTGTCGCGAAACCATTCGCCCAGCCGCTCGCACTGGCGCGCG
>DATKJN010000370.1:0-4103 GCA_035543655.1 Burkholderiaceae bacterium
TGGCTCGATGGCCAGACTCAATCCGTGCATCTGCTCGGCGCATCGATCGGGGCCTGGCGCATGGCTTGCGCGTGCCGACCGGATGCTGCCGCCGCGCTGCGCGAGATGGCGGAGGATTACATCGAGCAGCGCTACGAGCACGAGCCGGGCAGGGCGCCGGCCCCGACGCACGTGAGCACCGTGTTCAGCGACGCATTGCAGCGTCGCTTCGGCGGTCGCGAGGCCGAAGTGCTGTCGCATCCGAGACGCCGTCTGCATGTGTTCACCAGCCGCGGCAAAGGATTGCTGGCGCGTCAAGGTCGCGTGCGCACACCGCTTGGGTACGCCGGCGCGTTCGCCGCCAACCTGCTGCATCGGCGCGCGATGGGCATGATCCTGGAGCGCGTGGTGTTCTCCGACACGCGCGACGTGCTGCCGCTCGCGTTGCAGGAATACCCGACTCATCGGGTGCCGCTGAATGCGCAGAACCTGGCGGCGTCGATTCTCGCCAGCTGCTCGATCCCGTTCTGGCTCGATGCCGTGCACGACATTGCCGGCGCGCCCCGCGGCGCCTATTGGGACGGCGGCATCACCGACTACCACATGCACCTGGATTACACGGCGTTGCATGACGGCCTGGTGCTGATCCCGCACTTCCAGCCCACGCTCGTGCCGGGCTGGCTCGACAAGCCTCTCAAGGGGCGCCATCGCGCCAGTGCCAGGCTCGACAACGTGGTGCTGCTGGTGCCACGGCCCGAATGGGTGGCCACCCTGCCCAACGCCAAGCTGCCTGATCGCAGCGATTTCAAGGCGTATGGCGACGATGCCGACGCCCGCATGCGAGCCTGGCGCCTGGCGATGACCGAGAGCCTGCGATTGGCCGACGAGTTCGAGCAACTGGTGATCGCGCCTTCGGTGCACGCCGACCCGCTGCCCTAGCGGCCGGTACCCACGACAAATCGGGCGCTGCATCCAGTCCTCGCGCAGCCGCGTAACACGGCCCCAGACACATCGTGGCGCGCACGCTCCGGTGGTCCGGAGCCCTCGCGGCCGCACGGCTGCGACGGGCAAATCGCAAACGTTTCGAGGACCATATCCATGATTGCCAAGTCTCATCTGCGCGCGCGCTTGCTGCCGGTGGCAGCGGCCGTGCTCGGCGCCGTTGCCGGCGCTGCTGTCGTCCCGTCGGCCTACGCCTCAAGCCACCGCGAGGCGCCACAGATCACGCTGCGTCCGAAGGTGGATGGCACCGACTTCTACATGTTCCGCAGCTACGAAGGGGTGGACACGACGACGACGCCGCCCACCGTCGGCCGCAGCGACTACGTGACGCTGATCGCCAACTACCAGCCGCTGCAGGCTCCGTATGGCGGCCCGAACTACTTCTTGATGGATTCGAATGCGTTGTACGAGATCCACATCGACAACGATGGCGACAACCGCGAAGACATCACCTTCCAGTTCAAGTTCAACAACAATCGCAAGAACGCCGCGCTGACGATCGGCACCGGCAACCAGGCGCAGCAAGTCGCGATTCCGATTGTTCAGACCGGCCAGGTCGCCGAGCGCAACTCGCCTTCGCTCAACGTGAACGAGACCTTCACGGTCGATGTCGTGTACGGCTCGCGTCGCCAGAAGACGAGCAGCGCCACCAAGTTGAAGAACGTGAGCGGCGGTAGCGCCACGTTCGACAAGCCGGTCGACAACATCGGCACCAAGACCATTCCCGACTACTCCGCTTATGCAGACAAGCACATCTACGACGTGAACATCCCCGGCTGCAACCAGACGGGCAACAAGTTGTTCGTCGGGCAGCGCAAGGAAGCGTTCGCGGTGAACCTTGGCACGATCTTCGATCTGGTCAATGCGCCGGTCAGCTTCATCACCAACCAGGCGAACATCGGCGCAGTCCCCAGCATCATCGACGACGCCAACATCACCACGCTCGCGCTTGAGGTCCACAAGAGCTGCCTGACCAAAGGCAATGACCCGGTGATCGGTGGCTGGACCACAGCCAGCCTGCGCCAAGGCTCCTTGCTGCTCGACAAGCCGGACCCGTTCAAGATCTTCAAGTTCCCCGAGGACGCGGGCGGTGCGTGGGTGCAGGTGTCGCGTCTGGGCATGCCGCTGGTCAACGAACTGGTGATCGGTTATCCCGACAAGGATCTGTTCAACGGCAGCCAACCCAAGGATGACGCCAAGAACTTCCTCAAGTACGTGACCAACCCGACGTTGCCTCGCCTGCTCGAGATCGCGCTGGACAAGGACCCGGCGTTCGGTGGCACCGCCACTGGCAAGATCGCGCCGACGAACTTCCCGCGGACCGACCTGATGGCCACCTTCCTGACCGGCATCACGAACGTCAACAAGCCCGCCAACCCCAATGTGGGCTCCGAGATGTTGCGCCTGAACACGGCCGTTCCGGCGGTGCCGTTCGCGATGCAAAACCGCCTCGGTGTCGCTGGTGAGGTGCTGAAGGTGGGTGGTTTGGCCAACCTCGCGATGGCGAAGGACTTGGCGGGCTTCCCCAATGGCCGTCGTCCGGGAGATGACGTGGTCGACATCGCGCTGGTGGCCGTGGCCGGTGGCCTGTGCGTCATCAACGGCGCCAACAACGGGCTGGGCTTGAACAGCTCGCTGGGTGCCAGCAGCAAGTGCGATGCGACGTCGGTTCCGCTGGGCGGCACATCGGCGGCGTTGCACGATGGCGTCGACAACGCCAAGGTCCCACTGCTGACGAAGTTCCCGTACCTGTTCACGCCCATCCCGGGCGCTGGTGGCAACTAAGGAGCCGAGCATGAAGCAATTCAAGTCATGGCTGGTGCTTGCAGGTGCGGTGATGGCACTCGCCGCCTGCGGCGGCGGCGGGGGTGGCAGTGGTGACACCGGTTCGGGGCAGGCGAGTCCGCTCGACGGTCTGCCGGCGGATGCCACGCAGTCGGTGTCAGGGTGGATCACCTTCCTCTCTGGCCTGATCAAGGCAACCGCAGCAGCAGAGGGGGCGGAGGATCGCGAGCCCATCGTTCCGGCGACGGCGCCCAGCGTTCCCCCTGTAGACGACGAGGCCGAGCCCGCCTCGCCGACCTGAGTTGAGGCGCGGTTCCAACCGCAGCGTCGCCGCCACAAGCGGCGACGCTTTTTCGCATCAGCGTTCCGTTCCAACTGCCACGCGCCGCACCTGGACATGGCGGCCGGGCCTACAATCTGGGCTCGCGCAACCCACAAGGACCGGGAAGGGCATCATGGTTATGACACCGCGAACGACCCGTACCACCACCGACACCTGACTCGGGCCGCGCACGCACGTCCATTTCTTTCCAGATCCATCACGAAGCGCGGCACCAGCCGCGTTTTTTTTCGCCTGTCTCGCCACTCGTCTGCCAGGAAGTTGAAGCCATGATCACGATCACGTTGCCCGATGGTTCGCGCCGCGAGTTTGCGCAGCCCCCGACCGTGGGCGACGTGGCCGCGTCGATCGGCCCCGGGCTGGCCAAGGCGGCGCTCGCCGGCCGTGTGGATGCGGGTGGCAAGCCCAAGGTGGTGGACTTGAGCCACCGTCTGACGCAAGACGCCAAGTTGGCGATCGTCACGGACAAGGAGCCCGACGGGCTGGAGATCCTGCGCCACTCCACCGCGCACCTGCTGGCCTACGCGGTGAAGGAGCTGTTTCCCGACGCGCAAGTGACGATCGGCCCGGTGATCGACAACGGCTTCTACTACGACTTTGCCTTCAAGCGTCCGTTCACGCCGGAGGACCTGGCCGCGATCGAGCAGCGCATGGCCGACCTGGCCAAGAAAGACGAGCCGGTCACGCGCCGCGTGCTGCCGCGTGACGAGGCGGTGGCGCACTTCAAGGGCATGGGCGAGCACTACAAGGCGGAGATCATCGGCAGCATTCCGGCCGGCGAAGACGTGTCGCTGTACCGCGAGGGCGGCTTCGAAGACCTGTGTCGGGGTCCGCACGTGCCGAGCACGGGGCGGCTGAAGCACTTCAAGTTGATGAAGGTGGCGGGCGCCTACTGGCGCGGCGATCAGAACAACGAGCAACTGCAGCGCATCTACGGCACGGCCTGGGCCACGAAGGACGAGTTGCAGGCGTACCTGCGCATGCTCGAGGAGGCCGA
>DATKJN010000371.1:0-11286 GCA_035543655.1 Burkholderiaceae bacterium
GTCAGCGTCTGGTCGACCGGGCCGCGCTCGTCGATCGGGTTGCCGAGCACGTCCATGATGCGGCCGACAGTGGCCTTGCCCACCGGCACCATGATCGGATTGCCGGTGTTGGTCACCATCATGCCGCGGCGCAGGCCGTCGGACGAGCCGAGCGCGATGGTGCGCACCACGCCGTCGCCGAGCTGCTGCTCGACCTCGAGCGTGAGCGCGGTGCCCTCCATCTTCAGCGCGTCGTAGACCTTGGGCATCTCATTGCGCGGGAACTCGACGTCGACCACGGCGCCGATGCACTGAACGATCTTGCCTTGTGCCATTTGTGTGGATCCTTGAAAACGGTGTTCGTTGCTGCGTGCGGCATCAGCCGCTGATGGCGGCCGCACCGCCGACGATCTCGGAGAGTTCCTTGGTGATCGCCGCCTGGCGCTGCTTGTTGTAGATGAGCTTGAACTCGGCGATCAGGTTGCCGGCGTTGTCGGTGGCGGCCTTCATCGCGACCATGCGGGCCGACTGCTCGCTGGCCATGTTTTCGGCCACGCCCTGATAGACCAGCGCCTCGATGTAGCGCGTCATCAGTTCGTCGATGACCGCCGGCGCGTCGGGCTCGTAGATGTAGTCCCAGCCGTACTGCGATTTCTCTTCGGTGCTTTGCTGCAGACGATCCGCAGTCAGCGGCAGCAACTGCTCGACCTGCGGCTCCTGCACCATCGTGTTGATGAAGCGCGTGTAGCACAGGTACACGGCATCGACCTGGCCGCGTACGAACAGGTCGAGCATCGCCTTCACCGGGCCGATCAACTTGTCGATCTGCGGGCGGTCGCCGAGCTGCGTGGCGTGGCCGACCAGCTTGGCACCGATGCGGTTGAGGAAGCCGAGGCCCTTGTTGCCGAACGCCACCGTCAGCACCTGGGCACCCGCACCCTGGACCTCGCGCATCTTGTTGGTGACGGCGCGCAGCACGTTGGTGTTGAGGCCACCGCACAGGCCCTTGTCGGTGGTGACGACGATGAAGCCCACCGATTTCGGCGTGCCCTCGACCTTGCGCAGGTACGGCGAGCGGTACTCCGGGTTCGCCACCGACAGGTTGGCGGTGATGTTGCGAATCTTGTCCGCATACGGGCGCGCCGCACGCATGCGGTCCTGCGCCTTGCGCATCTTCGAGGCCGAGACCATTTCCATGGCCTTGGTGATCTTCTTCGTGTTCTCGAAGCTCTTGATCTTGGCGCGGATTTCTTTGCCGGCGGCCATTTAGCTCTCCCGAATCAGCGCGCACGGCCGAGCGCCGGGCCGCCCCAAGCCGGCCGAGCCCCCGCGGGGGGCAGCGAACGCAGTGAGCGTGGGGGCCAACATGACTAGGCGAACGACTTCTTGAAGGCGGCGATGGCGGCAGCCAGCTCGTCTTCCGCGGCCTTGTCCATCGCCTTGTCGGTCTCCAGCTTCTTCAGCAGGGCCGCATGGCTGCTCTGCAAATGCTGGTGCAGGCCGTGCTCGAACGACAGAACCCTCTTCACGTCGACGTCGTCGAGGTAGCCCTTGTTGACCGCGAAGATCGAGGCCGCCATCAGCGAAATCGGCAGCGGCGCGTACTGGCTCTGCTTGAGCAATTCGGTGACGCGCGCACCGCGGTCGAGCTGGTTCTTGGTGGCCGCGTCGAGGTCGGACGCGAACTGCGCGAACGCGGCCAGTTCGCGGTATTGCGCCAGATCGGTGCGGATGCCGCCGGACAGGCCCTTGATCAGCTTGGTCTGTGCCGCGCCGCCGACCCGCGACACCGAGATGCCGGCGTTGATGGCCGGGCGGATGCCGCTGTTGAACAGCGACGTCTCGAGGAAGATCTGGCCGTCGGTGATCGAGATCACGTTGGTCGGCACGAATGCCGACACGTCGCCGGCCTGCGTTTCGATCACCGGCAGCGCGGTGAGCGAGCCGGTCTTGCCCTTGACCGCACCCTTGGTGAACTGCTCGACGTAGTCGGCATTCACGCGCGCGGCGCGCTCGAGCAGGCGCGAGTGGAGATAGAACACGTCGCCCGGGAAGGCCTCGCGGCCGGGCGGCCGGCGCAACAGCAGCGACACCTGGCGGTAGGCCACGGCCTGCTTGGACAGGTCGTCGTAGATGATCAACGCGTCTTGCCCACGATCGCGGAAGTACTCGCCCATCGTGCAGCCCGAGTAGGCCGACACGTACTGCATCGCAGCCGATTCGGAGGCCGACGCAGCGACGACGATGGTGTAGTCCATCGCACCGTACTGTTCGAGCGAGCGCACCACGTTCTTGATCGAGCTGGCCTTCTGCCCGATCGCGACGTAGACGCAGGTCATGTTCTGACCCTTCTGGTTGATGATGGTGTCGATCGCCACCGCGGTCTTGCCGGTCTGGCGGTCGCCGATGATCAGCTCGCGCTGGCCGCGGCCCACCGGCACCATCGAGTCCAAGCACTTCAAACCTGTTTGCACCGGCTGGCTCACGCTCTGGCGCGCAATCACGCCCGGCGCCACCTTCTCGATGACGTCGGTCATCTTGGCGTTGATCGGGCCCTTGCCATCGATCGGCTGGCCGAGCGCATTGACGACGCGGCCGATCAGCTCGGGACCCACCGGCACCTCGAGAATGCGGCCGGTGCACTTGACCGTGTCGCCTTCGGAGATGTGTTCGTACTCGCCCAGAATCACCGCGCCCACCGAGTCGCGCTCGAGGTTGAGCGCCAGGCCGTAGGTCGGCTGGCCGGCCTTGGTGGGCGGGAACTCCAGCATCTCGCCTTGCATCGCGTCGGACAGGCCGTGCACGCGGACGATGCCATCGGTCACGCTGACCACCGTGCCCTGGTTCTTGATGTCCGCAGCGACACCCAGACCCTCGATGCGGCTCTTGATCAGTTCGGAAATTTCAGCGGGATTCAGTTGCATGTGTCAGCTCCGGCGCCGGCTTGAAGGGGGCCAGCAGGATTGATCTCGATTGTTCGCGTCGCCGTGCGGCCTTCAAGCCACCAGCGCCAGCCTCATCTTGTCCAGGCGGGCGCGCACCGAGGTGTCGAGCACCTCGTCGCCCACCACCACTCGGATGCCACCGATCAGGGAGGGTTCGACCACCACGCTGGCATTGAGCTTGCGGCCGAAGCGCTTTTCCAGCACGGCCACCACCTGCGGCAATTGCGCCGCATCGATCGGAAATGCACTTTCGATCGTCGCATCGGACGTACCCGAACGCGACTTCACGAGCGCGTTGAACTGCGCCGAGATCTCCGGCAGCGCCGACAGGCGCCCGTTTTCGACCACCGCGCGCAGCAGGTTCGACACCTTCGGGTCGAGCGTCGCCTTCGCCACGCCGGTGATCACCTCGAGCACTTGTTTGGCCGTCACCTTCGGGTTGTCGGCGAGTTGCTTCATGTCGGGGTGCCCGGCCACCGCAGCCAGCGCCTGCAGCTGCGGGATCAGCGCCAACGCGTCGGTGCCGCTGACCGACCGATCGAGTGCCTCGGCGTAGGGCCGCGCGATGGTTGCGAGTTCGGCCATGTCAGAGCTCGGTCTTCAGCCGGTTCAGCAGATCGCTGTGCACACCGGCATTGACCTCTTTGCGCAGGATCTGCTCAGCGCCCTTCACGGCCAGCGCAGCCACCTGGCCGCGCAACGACTCGCGCGCCTTCACGGCTTCTTGCTCGGCCTCGGCGCGCGCCTGCGCGATGATCTTGGCGCCCTCTTCGCTGGCCTTGGCCTTGGCCTCTTCAACCATCTGCTGCGCCAGGCGCTCGGCATCGGCCAGGCGCTTGGCCGCATCGTCGCGCGCAGCGGAGAGCTGCTGCTCGACGCGCTTGTTGGCGTTGGCCAGTTCGGCCTTCGCCTTGTCGGCGGCCGACAGGCCTTCTGCGACCTTCTTCGCGCGATCGTCGAGCGCGGCGACGATCGGCGGCCAGACGAACTTCATCGTGAACCAGATCAGGATCAGGAACACGATCATCTGAATGATCAGGGTGCTGGTGATGTTCACGGCTCAAGCCTCAATCACGAATGACGGTGGACGGCGCCTTTCTCGAGGCGCCCAACCGCGTGCGCGCCGGCAACCGGCGCGGCCACTCACTTGGGAATGTTCGCGAGTTGCGCCAGGAACGGATTGGCGGTGGTGAACCACAGCGCGATACCCACGCCGATGATGAACGACGCGTCGATCAGGCCCAGCAGCAAGAACACCTTGGTCTGCAGCTCACCCATCAACTCGGGCTGGCGAGCGGCCGACTCCAGGTATTTGCTGGCCATGATGCCCACGCCGATGCAAGCACCCATGGCACCCAGACCGATGATCAAACCGACGCCAACCGCTACGAGACCGATGAGTTCCATGTTGTGCTTCCTCGAAAAAGGGACAGTTGCTTGGGGAAAGAAAGAGAAAACGCGTCGCGCGTGACCTTCTGGCGTGTCAGTGCGCGTCGTGGGCCTGACCGATGTAGACCAGCGTCAGCATCATGAAGACGTAGGCCTGCAGCACGATGATCAGGATGTGGAAGATCGCCCACACGGTGCCGGCGAAGATGTGCAGCAAGCCGAGCACCAAGCCGCCGAGCGACAGCGTGACTGCACCGCCGAGCAGCGCGATCAGCAGAAAGATCAGCTCGCCGGCGTACATGTTGCCGTATAGACGCATGCCGTGCGACACCGTCTTCGACACGAACTCCAGCAGTTGCATCGCGAAGTTGGCGACGCACATCAGCAGGAAACCAATCCAGCTCAGCGGGTTCGCGGTCAGCTTGGGCGAGCCGAACGGCGCCGCGATGAGTTCGTGCGACCAGCCGCCGATGCCCTTGATCTTCACGTTGTAGATCAGGCAGGCGATCAGCACCGCGAGCGACAGGCCCATCGTCACCGAGATGTCGGCGGTGGGCACCACGCGCAGGTAGGCATGGCTCGGGTCATGGCCGGTGGCCGCGTAGATCTTTTCCCAGATCAGCGGCAGCAGGTCGACCGGCAGCAGGTCCATCGTGTTCAGCAGGATGATCCAGACGAACACTGTCAGCGCCATCGGCGCGACCAACCGGCGGCTCTTCGCGTTGTGCACGATGCCCTTGGCCTGATCCTCGACCATCTCGACCAGGAACTCCACCGCGGCCTGCAAGCGGCCCGGCACGCCGGAAGTCACCTTGCGTGCCACCAGCCACATCACCCAGCAGCCCAGCGCACCCAGCAGCACCGAGAAGAACACCGAATCCCAGTTCACGACCGACAGGTCGACCAGCGACTTCGGCTTGGTGTTCTGCAGGTGGGTCAGGTGGTGAACGATGTATTCACCGGCGCTGGGTGCGGCGTGCGATTCGGCTGCCATGGGAAAGAAGCTCTTGTTCGCTCAACTTTTGCGGCCGCGCCACAACAGCGCGAACCAGTACACCGACAAACACGCCGCCAACGCCGCCAGCAATGCCGGCCAGCTCAACGGTCGCACGAGCGTTGGCGCCGCCATCAGCAACGCCACCGTCGCTCCGATCTTCACCGTCTCCCACACCATGACGCTCACGGCCGAGACCGCGGGCGACAAGCTGGACAGCCGGCTGGTCATGCCGCGCGCCAACAACGCACCCGGCACCACCGCCGTGACGGCGCCAAACAACGCCGACCACGCATGTTCCCGTCCGCCACCGAGCAGCCACGCCAACAGCGCCACCACCCCACCGACCGCGGCTTGCGCCGCGATCACCCGCCAGGGAGACACCTGCGGGTTTCGAGCCCGATACGCTGCCGCCTGCGACGGCGTCAAACGTGGATAGCGCTCATCTGCCGCTTCGTCGTCGTCCCAGGCTGCACGTGCACCGAGCTGTTGCTTTCGCTCCGACACGAGCACACCTGTTGATACGTCGACGTTGACGGCAAACCGCGGGATTATACGGAAATACCCCGTGTGATCGACACCTCCCGACACGCCTCACGCCGACTTGCGCTCCAATCGCGCCGATGACGCCGCGCCGCCCGACCCACCAGCACCCCACCCCCACCCGCTCAATTCAATCGCTGGTACGGCGCTGCGGCGTTGTGCTGCTGGCGCTCGCAATGACAGCGTGCGCCAACGAACCCGCCGCGGTGAAGGGCCGCGCGCCGCACCACCGCGACGGCACGTTCCAGAACAACTACGTCGACTTCGAGCCGCGCGGCCTGATGGCGTTGTTGCGCTGGAAGTGGCAGGCCTGGCGGGATGGTGTGCCGGCCCCGCCGAAAACACCGACGCCGAGCATCGTGCCCGACCTCGGCTGGGTCCAGAGCAACGCAAAGGCCGGTGCGGCGATGGCGCCCACCGTCACGTGGATCGGCCACGCGACGGTGCTGGTGCAACTCGGTGGCCTCAACGTACTGACCGATCCGATCTTCTCGAACCGCGCCTCGCCGCTGTCGTTCCTCGGCCCGGTGCGCGCGCAGAAGCCTGGGCTGTGGCCGCACGAACTGCCGCACGTCGACTTGGTGGTGGTCTCGCACAACCACTACGATCACCTCGATCAAGCCAGCGTCAAGCTGCTGGCCCAACAAAGCGGCGGACCGCCGCTGTTCGTCGTACCGCTCGGGCTCAAGAAGTGGTTCGCGGACGCCGGCATCAGCCACGTGGTCGAGCTCGACTGGTGGCAGTCGCACAAGGTGGGCGACGTCGAGGTCGTGCTGACACCCGTGCAACATTGGTCGGGCCGCAGCCTGGGCGACCGCATGGAAACGTTGTGGGGCGGCTACGCATTCTTCGCGCCGCAGTTGCACGTGTTCTTCGCTGGCGACACCGGCTACTCGAAGGACTTCGCCGACATCCGCGCACGCTTCGCCGATCGGCAGTCGCCGGTGTCGGGCGGCGGCTTCGACATCGCGTTGCTGCCCATCGGCGCCTACGAGCCCCGCTGGTTCATGGAGCAGCAACACGTCAACGCCGAAGAGGCGGTGCGCATCCACGTCGACCTGGGTGCCAAGGCGTCGCTCGGCATCCATTGGGGCACGTTCGAACTCACCGACGAATCGCTCGACGAGCCGCCGCGTGCGCTGGCGCGGGCGCGTCAGGCATTGAGCGTGGCCGACAACACGTTCTTCACGCTGGCGGTCGGCCAGACGCGCCGACTGACCCCGCGTCGGCCGCGCTGATGCGCCCGTCAATCGGGCAGCGTGCGGTACTGCAATGCGAGCTTCTTGAACGCGCTGCGCTCGGCCTTCGACACGTCGCGCTGCAGTTCGTCGGACAACAGCGCCGACACCGGTTCGATGAGTTCGGCGGCTTGTGCCGCATCGAGGAACAACACGCGGCATCGCCGCGCCAGCACGTCTTCGAGCGTGCGTGCCATTTCATGGCGCACCGCGTAGCGCACCATCGCTTCGCTCAGGCCGCCTTCGCCATCGCGCCACAGCCACGTGTCGGCACCAGGCAGTGCTCGCAACGTGTCGGCCTCGCTGCCATACAGGTGCTCGCCCGGTGGCTCGCACAACGGACGGCCGGGCGCCGCACCGACCAGCGGCAGCTTCACGGTCGCGCCGTGCGGCCGGCGCGGCAACAGCTTGCGCGCCATGCACTGCTCGAGCACGTCCTCGGCCATCGCGCGGTAGGTCGTCCACTTGCCGCCGGTCACGGTCACGAGGCCCGAGCGGCCGACCAGCACCGTGTGCTCGCGCGACAGGGCCTTGGTGTTCTCGCCGTCGTCGCCGCTCGGGCGCACCAGCGGACGCAGGCCAACCCACACTGAACGCACATCGGCCCGTGTCGGAGCGCGGGCCAGGTACGTGCCCGCTTCGCGCAGGATGAACGCGACCTCGTCGGCGAACGGTGTCGGCTCCTCGCTCAAGTCGTCGCGCGGCGTGTCGGTGGTGCCGAGAATGGTCTTGCCCAGCCAGGGCACGGCGAACAACACGCGGCCGTCAGCGGTCTTGGGCACCAGCAAGGCATGGTCGCCCGGACAGAACTTGCGGTCGACCACCAGGTGCACGCCCTGGCTGGGTGCGACCAGCGCGGGCCGCTTCGGAGCCGACGGGTCGCGATCCATGTCGCGCACCGCATCGACCCACACGCCGGTGGCGTTGATGACACAGCCGGCCTGCAGCACGGCGCGCTCCTGCGTCTCGTTGTCGCGCACCGTCACGCCGGTCACGCGGGCGCTGTCGCGCTGCAACGAGATCGCGCTGCAGTGGTTCAGCACCACCGCGCCCTCGCGTTGCGCCGTGCGCGCCAGTGCCAGCGCGAGCCGCGCGTCGTCGAACTGGCCATCCCAGTAGCGCACGCCGCCGACCAATCCTTTGGCCTGCACGCCGGGCAACAGGGTCCTGGCGCGCTGCGCCGACAGGAACTCGGTGCCGCCGAGGCCGCGCGCACCCGCGAGGGCGTCGTACATCTTCAAGCCGGTGCCGTAGAACAGCCGCTCCCACACGCGGTAGCTCGGCATCACGAACGGCAGCCGCTGCGCCAGGTGCGGCGCATTCGCCAGCAGCGTGGCGCGTTCGTGCAGCGCCTCGCGCACCAACGCCACGTTGCCCTGCGCAAGGTAACGCACGCCGCCGTGCACGAGCTTGGTGGCACGCGAGCTGGTGCCCTTGGCGAAATCGTTGGCTTCCACGCAGGCCACCGACAACCCGCGCGCCGCCGCGTCGAGCGCCACGCCCAGACCGGTGGCGCCGCCGCCGATCACCACCAGATCCCAGCGCCGCCCTTCGCGCAGCTGCGACCAGCGCTGAGCGCGCTCGGACGCCGGAGCGCGCGCCTTCAAGTGCGGGCCACGTCGAGCTGCATCCAGGCTTGTGCGGTTTCGCCGCTGCCCAGTGCGATCAGTCCCTGGCCCAATGGATCGTCGCTGCGAACGGCGTTGTTGACGTGGCTCACCGGCTCGACGCAGAAGAAGTCGCGCCCCGGCGGCGCGTAGACCACCGCATGCGTGAGCGACGAGGTCAGGCGCAGCGACAACTTCTCGTCGCGGATCCGCGCCGGCCCGCTCCAGCCATCGAAGCAGTTGTCGAGGTCGAGCACCGCCACGTCGGCATCGAGTGCGTTTTGCGCGACGCGGTGCGTGGGCAGCTTGCCGGCATCGGCCTCCCAGCGGTGCGTGAGCTCCAGGTGCACGCGGCTGTGCCCACGGCGTGGGAAGTACGGATGCCAGCCCATGCCGAGCGGCATCTCGCGCGCGTCGATGTTGGCGACCACCATCGTGATGCGCAGCGACGTGGCGCTCAACTCGAAGGTCTGCTCGGCATGGAATCCGAACGGCCAATGGGCGTCGCTCGGGTGCGTGAGCGCGAGCGTGACGCGGGCGTCGCTGCGGTGAGTCACCTGCCATGCGCTCGACCAACCCACGCCATGCAGCGAATGCGGCTCGCCGGGCCAGTTGTCGGCCGTGGTGTAGTTCCGGCCCCGCCACTGGAACTGCCGCTCGCCGATTCGATTGGAGTACGGCACCAGCGCGTACGACGCCGATTCGCGCGCGCTGCTCAATGTCGACGGCTCGACCGAACGCAGCACCGGCAGGTCGTCGAGCCACAGCCCGGCAATCGCGCCGCCGAGGTCGGGGCGCAAGGCCAAGCGCAGCGCGCCCTGGCGCAATTCGACGGCGGCGGGTGTGCTCATGGTCTTGTGCGCGAACTCGGCATCGTCATCCCAAGTTGCGCCTTCAGGTAGTGCGCACCCGGGATCGGGTTGAAATAGTAGGGCGGGATCTCTTCGAAGCCGAGTTGGCCGTACAACCCGCGCGCGGCTTCCATGTCGTCGAGCGTGTCGAGCAGCATCACCGAATAACCGGCACGCATCGCCTGGTCCAGCAGCGCCTGCGCGATCAAGCGGCCCAGGCCGAGCCCGCGGTAGGCCGGCCGCACGAACAGCCGTTTCATCTCGCAGGCATTCGCATAGTCCACGTCGCCGATCGGCCGGAACGCGCCGCAGCCGGCGACCTGGCCGTTGACCCGCGCGAGCTGCAGCGTGCCGCGTGGCGCGGCGTACTCGCCGGGCAAGGCCGCGAGCTCGGCCTCGAACCCCTGAAAGCACAGGTCGACGCCGAGCCCGGCCGCGTACTCGCGAAAGATCGTGCGCGTGGCATCGAACCCCTCGGGCGAATCGGGTGTGACGAGCAAGATGTCGGGTGCCACCGCGGCCGAAGCCGATGCCTGACGTGCCGCCAACGCGGCCGATCTGCGCAACACCACGTCATTCGGCGCTGGCGCCGCTCCCACTGCAATGAGGATCCAGGCGCATGCTCAGCCCCCGAGCTTGATGACTGCCGCCACCAGGCCCGCGCTGGCCAACACGATCGCCAGCGCACGCACGCGGCTCATGCGGTCGTCCGCGCTGGCCGGCACGGCGCCGGGCAGCCGCTTGTCGCCGCTGAACATCGGGCCGATCAGATCCTGCTTCTTGCGCACGCGATAGAACACGATGGCCAGGACGTGCAACACCACCAGCACGAGGATGATGCCGAAGCCCGCCCCCTTGTGCCACGCCGTCGCCGCCACGCCGGTCGCGGTGGACACGAAGCGGTTCAAGGGCCCGACGTTGGCGATCTCGTCGTCTCCGATCAGGCCGGTGGCCACCTGCACGATCAGGATGGCCAGCATCGCGAACACCGACGCACTGCCCAGCGGGTTGTGGCCGACGTGAAAGAGGTCGCCCGCGGCGTGGCGGTTGCGCAGGTAGCGCAGCACCCGAGCCGGGCCGTAGATGAAGCTGGCAAAGCGCGACCAATGGCCGCCGACGAAGCCCCATACCAGACGAAACACGATCAGCGCGAAGATGCAATAGCCGATGCGGAAGTGCCAGGTCATCGCGGCACCACCGATCTTGCCGGTGATCACTTGCGCGATCAGCGCCACCACCAAGGCCCAGTGGAACAGCCGCGTCGGCAAGTCCCACACGCGCACCACACGCTCGCCAACGGGCGTGGGGGCGTTCGTCTCGCTCATGGTGGTCCGGATCTCCCGCTTGCGGCCGCAGGCCCAACGATACCGGATGTGGCGGCCGGCGCCCGGCCATACCCGAGCAATCGATCGGTGGATTCACCAATGCGCGGAATGCCGGCCGGGGCGGGCACGTACACTCGCCGACCGCCGGGCCAACCGGGCGCGGTGCTTCAACGTCCAACCGACCCCACGCTGGAGGAATTGCATGAAACGTTTGATCGTGACCGCCGTCGCCGTGTTCGGCACGCTGACGGGCCTGAGCGCCCATGCCCAGTTTCAGAAGCCCGAAGACGCCATCAAGTACCGGCAAAGCGTGTTCACCGTGATGGCCAATCATCTCGGCCGCGTGGGCGCGATGGCCCAGGGCCGTGCCCCGTTCGATGCCAAGGCGGCAGCCGACAACGCCGCCATCGTGGTC
>DATKJN010000372.1:0-3342 GCA_035543655.1 Burkholderiaceae bacterium
GCCCACTACAAGGTGCTGTTCATGCAGGGCGGCGCGATCGGCGAGAACGCGATCGTGCCGATGAACATGCTGCGCGGCAAGAAGTCGGCCGACTACATCGACACCGGCGAGTGGTCGAAGAAGTCGATCAAGGAGGCGCAGAAGTACTGCACGGTCAATGTCGCGGCCTCGGGCAAGGACAGCCACTACACGAGCATTCCGCCGCGCGACAGCTGGAAGCTCGACCCCGACGCGGCTTACGTGCACATCACCGGCAACGAGACCATCGGCGGCGTGGAGTTTCACTGGACACCCGACGTCGGCTCGGTGCCGCTGCTGGCCGACCTGTCGAGCAACATCCTGTCGCGCCCGATCGACGTGTCGAAGTACGGGCTCATCTACGGCGGCGCGCAGAAGAACATCGGCCCCGCGGGGCTGACGATCGTGATCGTGCGCGACGACCTGATCGGCCAGGCGCTGCCGATCTGCCCGTCGGCGTTCGACTACAAGATGGTGGCCGACAACGACTCGATGTACAACACGCCGCCCACCTATGCGATCTACATCGCCGGTCTGGTGTTCAAGTGGATCGAGACGCAAGGCGGCCTGTCGGCGATGGAAGCGCACAACCGCAAGAAGGCGGGCGTGCTGTACGACTACCTCGACGCCACCCGCTTCTACCAGTGCCCGGTGGCGCGGGCGGACCGCTCGCTGATGAACGTGGCCTTCCGGCTGCCCGACGAGCGGCTGGACGAGCCGTTCCTCAAGGGCGCGCAGGCGCGCGGCATGGTGCAGTTGAAAGGCCACCGTTCGGTCGGCGGCATGCGCGCCTCGATCTACAACGCGATGCCGATCGAAGGCGTTCGCGCGCTGGTGGTGTACATGAAGGAGTTCGAGGCCCAGCATGCCTAGCACCGCCGACGTGCTCGCGATCCAGGTCTACAACCAGATCTCGGAGAGCGGCCTGTCGCGGCTGCCCGCCGAGCGCTACCGCGTCGGCAAGGACATGGCCGATCCGGTGGCCATCCTGGTGCGCTCCGCCGACCTGCACAAGGTGACGATCCCGCCGAGCGTGCGCGCGATCGCACGCGCCGGCGCCGGCACCAACAACATTCCGGTGGAGCAGATGAACGCGCGCGGCGCGCCGGTGTTCAACGCCCCCGGCGCCAACGCCAACGCGGTGAAAGAACTGGTGCTGGCCGGCATGCTGATGGCGGCGCGCCACATCGCGCCGGCACTGCGCTTCGTCGAAGGGCTCGACCCCGCGACTCCCGATCTCGACGCGCAGGTCGAAGACGGCAAGAAGACCTTTGCCGGCATCGAACTGGCCGGCCG
The DNA here is from genome assembly GCA_035543655.1 of Burkholderiaceae bacterium. Taxonomy (GTDB): domain Bacteria; phylum Pseudomonadota; class Gammaproteobacteria; order Burkholderiales; family Burkholderiaceae_C; genus JAEUPI01. The sequence goes on from DATKJN010000372.1 coordinate 1,315, forward strand.
CACGCTCGGCGTGATCGGCCTGGGCAAGATCGGTTGCCTGGTGGCCGATGCAGCGATCAAGCTCGGCATGAACGTGCTCGGCCACGACCCGGAGATCACGGTCGATGCGGCGTGGAGCCTGCCGTCGCAGGTCAAGCGCGCCGGCAGCGTGAACGAGGTGCTGAAGTCGGCGCACTTCGTGACGCTGCACGTGCCGCTGGTGGCCGGCACGCGCCACCTGGTGCGAGAGGCCAACCTCGCGCTGATGCGCGCCGACGCCGTGCTGCTCAATTTCTCGCGCGACGGCGTGGTCGACGACGCCGCGGTGCGCGCCGCGCTCGATGCGCGCAAGCTCGCCACCTACGTGTGCGACTTTCCGAGCGCCGAGATGCTGCGCCACCCGCGCGTGGTCGCACTGCCCCATCTGGGTGCGAGCACGCGCGAAGCCGAGGACAACTGCGCCGTGATGGTGGTCGACCAGCTGCGCGACTACCTCGAACATGGCAACGTGGTCAACGCGGTCAATTTTCCGCATGTGACGATGGCGCGCGAGTCGGCCTACCGGCTGGCGATCGCCAACGCCAACGTGCCCAACATGGTGGGCCAGATTTCCACCGCGATGGCCAACGCCGGCCTGAACATCCACAACATGGTCAACAAGTCGCGTGGCGAAATGGCCTACACGCTGGTCGACATCGACAGCGCGGTCAGCACGGAGGTGCTGATCGACATCGCGCGCATCCACGGCGTGCTGGCGGTACGCTACCTGCCGGTGGCCTGAGCGCCTGCGTGGGCCGCCGGGCGCCGCCTGCGACGGCACCGGAGGCACCGGCGCCAAGCACCGATCCGCAGCGCGCACTTGGACTTGCGCGCCAGGCGTGCGCGGCGGGTCGCGCCCTGACAGAATCGACAGCACGAACAGCCGGAGCCGCGATGACAACGACCAACACCTTCGCCGCCACGCAGCGCAGTTTTCGCGTCGGCGCGCAATCCAGCGGGCAGTACTTCTCGCTGCCGGAGCTGGCCAAGACCTATCCCAACGTGAACCGCCTGCCGGTGTCGCTGCGCATCGTGCTGGAGTCGGTGCTGCGCAACTGCGACGGCAAGAAGGTGACCGAGGCCCACGTGCACCAGCTCGCCAACTGGCAGCCCAACGCGCCGCGCGTCGACGAGATCCCCTTCGTCGTGGCGCGCGTGGTGCTGCAGGATTTCACCGGCGTGCCGCTGCTCGCCGACCTGGCGGCCATGCGCAACGTGGCCGCGCAGATGGGCCAGAACCCCAAGACCATCGAGCCGCTGGTGCCGGTGGACCTGGTGGTCGACCACTCGGTGATGGTCGACCACTACGGCACCAAGCAAGCGCTCGACCTCAACATGAAGCTGGAGTTCCAGCGCAACCGCGAGCGCTACGAGTTCATGAAGTGGGGCATGCAGGCGTTCGACACCTTCCGCGTCGTGCCACCGGGCTTCGGCATCGTGCACCAGGTCAACCTTGAGTACCTGGCGCGCGGCGTGCACAAGGGCGCGGCCGGCCACGCGTCGAATGGCGACGCCTCGTCGATCTACTACCCCGACTCCCTGGTCGGCACCGACAGCCACACCACGATGATCAACGGCATCGGCGTGGTCGCCTGGGGTGTCGGCGGCATCGAGGCCGAGGCCGGCATGCTTGGCCAGCCGGTGTACTTCCTGACGCCCGACGTGGTGGGCTTCGAGTTCACCGGCCGCCTGCGCGAAGGCGTGACCGCCACCGACCTCGTGCTCACGGTGACCGAGCTGTTGCGCAAGCACAAGGTGGTGGGCAAGTTCGTCGAGTTCTTCGGGCCCGGCACCGAAAGCCTGGCGGTGCCCGACCGCGCCACCATCGCCAACATGGCGCCCGAGTACGGCGCGACGATGGGCTTCTTCCCGGTGGACGCACGCACCGTCGAATACTTCAGGGGCACCGGCCGCACGGCCGAAGAAATCGCCGCGTTCGAGGCCTACTTCAAGGCGCAGGGCCTGTTCGGCGTGCCGCGTGCAGGCCAGATCGACTACAGCGCCATCGTC
>DATKJN010000373.1:0-6568 GCA_035543655.1 Burkholderiaceae bacterium
GTCAGGCCGCAGTCGCCCTGCGGTCCGCCGACGACGAAACGGCCGGTCGGGTTGATCAGGTAGCGCGTGTTCTTCAGCCACTCTTTCGGCAGCACCGGCTTGATGATGTTCTCGATCACCGCCTCGACGAACTCGGGCTTCATCTTCTTGCCGTCGCTCATCTCCGGCGCGTGCTGGCTCGACAGCACCACGGTGTCGATCGAGTGCGGCTTGCCGTCGACGTAGCGCAGCGTCACCTGGCTCTTGGCGTCCGGGCGCAGGTAAGGCATGCGGCCGTCGCGACGCAGCTGCGCCTGGCGCTCGACCAGCCGGTGCGCGTAGTAGATCGGCGCGGGCATCAGCTCGGGCGTTTCGTCGCAGGCGTAGCCGAACATCAGGCCCTGGTCGCCGGCGCCGGTGTTCAGGTGGTCGTCGCTGGCGTGGTCCACGCCCTGCGCGATGTCGTTGGACTGCTTGTCGTAGCAGACCATCACCGCGCAGCCCTTGTAGTCGATGCCGTACTCGGTGTTGTCGTAGCCGATGCGCTTGATGGTGTCGCGCGCGACCTGGATGTAGTCGACCACCGCGTTGGTGGTGATCTCGCCGGCCAGCACCACCAGGCCGGTGTTGGTCAGCGTCTCGGCAGCCACGCGCGAGCGCGGGTCTTGCTTGAAGATCGCATCGAGGATGGCGTCAGAGATCTGGTCGGCCACCTTGTCGGGGTGACCTTCTGAAACCGATTCCGACGTGAAGAGAAAGTCGTTCGCCACTTCAATACACTCCTGCGTTTTCAAGCCTGCCGACATTGGCAACCTGCGTTGCCGGCTCATTGAGGAGGGAGCGGCGAACGCTTTAGCGGTACTTGTGGAGCCTCATCGGCCCGGCGCCACGGGCCCGGGCCCGCACGCAATCGCCCCGCAAGTAGTTCATTAACTCGGCGACGCCGCAATTATAGGAACGATGGGTTTGCAGTCGATACGGCGGGGCTTGTCCGAAAGCGCCCGAACGCGGGGGCGTTGGGCGGGTTGCCCACGCCGTGGGCAGGGTTCTGCGCCGGGGCGCCCATGCTGATGCGCCTGGCCGCCCGCGCGCTGCTGGGGCTGATGTGGCTGCTGCACTGGCTGCCGCTGCCGGTGCTGGCCGCATTGGGCCGCGGCCTGGGCGCGATCGCGTGGTGGAGCGTGCGCAGCCGCCGCGAAGTGGCGCTGCGCAACCTGGAGCTGTGCCTGCCCGAAATGACCCTGGCGCAGCGGTGCGAGATCGCGCGCGAACACTTCGCGCTGCTGGGCCGCAGCGTCACCGAGCGCGGGTTGCTGTGGCACTCGAGCGCCGAGCAGCTGAAGCGGTTGATCCACGTGGAGGGCGATGCCACGTTGCCCGAGCATGCCGGCCGGCCGGTGATGTGGCTGGTGCCGCATTTCATCGGGCTGGACATCGCCGGCGCGGCGGTGCAGCTGTTCCAGTCGAAACCGGTCGTGTCGATGTACCAGATGCAGAGCAACCCGGTGTTCGAGGAGGCGGTGCTGCGCGGACGCATGCGGTTCGGCGGGGGCCGCTTGTTCTCGCGCTGGGACGGTGCACGGTCGGTGATCCGGTCGGTGCGCGAAGGACACCACTTCTTCAACCTGCCGGACATGGACTTCGGCGCCAAGGATGCCGCCTTCGTGCCGTTTTTCGGTGTGCCGGCGGCCACCTTGCTGGCGCCATCGCGCATGGCCAAGATGCTCGACATGGTGGTGCAGCCGGTGGTGACCGAAGTGTTGCCTGCGGGCCGAGGCTATCGCGTGCGGTTTCTCGAACCGTGGACCGACTTCCCCACCGACGATGCGCTTGCCGACACCGCGCGAATGAACCGCTGGATCGAACAAGAGGTGCGGCGCATGCCGGCGCAATATCTGTGGGTGCACAAGCGTTTCAAGACGCGTCCGAAGGGCGAGCCATCGCTGTACGTCAACGATGCGGGTCCACAACCATAGGTTGCGATGCAGGCTCATGTCGCGCAGCGGCGTGACGCAGCGCAGCCGCTGGCCGAAGCCATAATCCCGCATGCGGTTGCGTTTCACCAAGATGCACGGCGCGGGCAACGACTTCGTGATGCTCGATGCAACCCAGGCGCCGATCGAACTCTCGGCCGAACAACTGCGTCGGCTCGGCGATCGCCGCTTCGGCGTCGGTGCCGACCAGATCCTGTTGGTGGAGCCTTCGCGTCGCGCCGGCGTGGATTTTCGCTACCGCATCTTCAACAACACCGGCGACGAGGTCGAGCACTGCGGCAACGGCGCGCGCTGCTTCGTGCGTTATGCGCGCGACCACGGGCTGACCACGCAGGACACGATCCGTGTCGAGACGATGAACCGCGTGCTGGAGTTGAAGCTGCAGCCCGACGGTCGCGTGTCGGTGGACATGCAGGCGCCGGCGTTCGAGCACGCGGCGCTGCCGTTCGATTCCGGCGGCCTGACGCCGCAGCTCGTCAATGGCTTCGAGCTCTGGCCGCTCGAGCTCGGCGACCGGCGCGGGGCGAATGATTCGCGCGCTGACCAGCGCGCGGTCGAGGTGGCGGTGCTGTCGATGGGCAACCCGCACGCCGTGCAGCGCGTCGACGATGTGGCGACGGCTCCGGTGGTCGAGCTCGGCGCGCTGATCGAGCAACACCCGCGGTTCCCGCGCAAGGTCAACGCCGGCTTCATGCAGGTGATGTCGCGCACGCAGATCGCGCTGCGCGTGTTCGAGCGCGGTGCCGGCGAGACGCTCGCCTGCGGCACCGGCGCCTGCGCAGCGGTGGTGGCAGGCATCTGCCTGGGTTGGCTCGATGCCCGGGTCGACGTGCACACGCGCGGTGGGCTGCTGACCATCGAGTGGCCCGGCGGCCCGGCCAGCGTGCTGATGACCGGGCCTGCACAAATGGTGTACGAAGGAGAGATCGATCTATGAACCTGAGTGAAGCCGAACTGGCGCGCTACCTGCTCGACACGCCGGGCTTCTTCGAGCGCCACGCCGAGGTGCTGGCCGCGGTGCGGCTCACCAGCCCGCACGGCCAGCGTGCGGTGTCGCTGCAGGAGCGGCAGATGGAGATGCTGCGCGACAAGATCAAAGGGCTGGAGCACAGGATCATCGAGATGATCCGGCACAGCCAGGAGAACGAGGCCATCGCCGACCGGCTGCACCGCTTCACGCAGGCCATCCTGCTCACGGCCAACCCGGGTGAACTGCCCGAGGTGATCGTGCGCGAGCTGAAGCACGAGTTCATGGTGCCGCGCGCCGCATTGCGGATGTGGGGCGCGGCCGATCCGTACACCGCGCTGCGTTTCGCGCAGGGAGCGTCCGACGACCTGCGCAGCTTTGCCGCCAGCCTGCACGCGCCGTATTGCGGCGCCAATTCCGGCTTCGAGGCCTGCAACTGGCTGGAAGAGCCCGAAACCGTGGCGTCGCTGGCGATGATCCCGTTGCGTCACGCCGGCACGCCGGGCGCTTTCGGCCTGCTGGTGCTCGGCTCGCCCGACCCCACGCGCTACAGCGCCGACATGGGCACCGAGTTCCTGGCGCGCCTGGGCGAGACGGCCAGTGCGGGCCTGAGCCGCCTGCTGCCGGCGTTCTGAGGCTGCCTCCGTTGCCCGACGAGATCGAGCGCTACCTGCAGCACCTGGCGGTCGAACGCCACCTCGCGGCGCGCACGCTGGCGCTCTATCGCGCCTCGCTGACGCAGCTGCATGCCGCCGCGGCCGCCGATGGCGTCGACCTGCGTCATGCGCAAACGCACCACGTGCGGCGTTGGGTCGCCGGCCTGCGCGCGCGCAAGCTCGCGCCGCGCAGCATGGCGCTGGAGTTGTCGGCATGGCGTGGGCTGTACCGCTGGTGGGGCCAGCGCGGCGAGGTGGCGCACAACCCGGTCGATGGGCTGCGCGCCCCCAAAGCCCCGAAGCCGCTGCCGAAGGCGTTGTCGGTCGACCAGGCCGTGGCGCTGGCCGAACAAGGCGCTGCGGCCGCCGGCAATGAGGGACCGGGCGCGCTGCGCGCGCGTGACCACGCGATCGTCGAGCTGCTGTATGGCTGCGGCTTGCGCATCGGTGAACTGGTGGCGCTCGACGCCGACACATCGGCTCAGGCGCGCGGTTGGATCGATCGCGCCGATCGCAGCGCCCATGTGCTCGGCAAGGGTGGCAAGCGGCGCAGCGTGCCGGTGGGCGAAGCCGCGGCGCGTGCGCTGGATGCCTGGACCGGCGTGCGCACCGGACTCGCACGCGACGACGAAGCGGCCCTGTTCGTCAGCCAGCGCGGCACGCGACTGTCGGCCAGCCAGGTGCGCGCCCGTTTGGGACAGATCGCGCGCCAGGCTGGCTTGCCCACGCACGTGCACCCCCACATGCTGCGCCACAGCTTCGCGTCGCACCTGTTGCAGTCGAGCGGCGACCTGCGCGCCGTGCAGGAGTTGCTCGGCCACGCCAACATCAGCACCACGCAGGTCTACACCAAGCTGGACTACCAGCACCTGGCCAAGGTCTACGACGCGGCGCATCCGCGCGCCAAGCGGCGCTAGCGCTACTTGGCCTTGTCGCGGATCGTCAGGATCGCGATCTCGCTGCCCTTGTCGGCCTTGGTCACGTGGACCTGCATCGAGGTCTTGGTCTTGTCGTCGATCAGGCTCAACGACGCTCCGTCGCTGCCGCCCATGTCGGTGAACTGCTTGCCATCGGCCATCGCCTTCAGCTTGTCGCGGTAGAACGCGGCCACCTTGTCGAATGCGTCGGCGCTGCGCAGGCCCACCTGCAGCGACACGCTGTCGCCGGTGGCCACACGCATCGCCGAGCCTTCGGTCGGCTTGGCCCCGGGATAGAACGGCAGCCCCATGTCCGCCTCGGTGAACTTGGCGCCACCCAACTCCATCAGCGTGGACTTGCCCGACGCGTCGGTGGTCGACACCTTCACCGCGCCTTCCGACAGGCTCACCTGGGCCTGCCCGCCGTCCTTGGACAGCGCCGCTTCGATCGCCTTCTCGGCGGCCTTCTCACTGGCCGCCTCCTGCACCTTGCCGCAGGCCCCCAAGGCCAGCGCGATGGCGATCCCCAACGCGACTCGATGATGGCGTGTCATGGCGTCCCTCCTCCAGGTGTGGGAGCGCGCATCGTGCGCCTGCGCTGCCATGGCGTCCATCCTTTCGTGCCCGCGAACGGGTGGGTGGGCGACGGCAACGGACAATCAGGAACCATGAAATCCATTCGGCTGCGTGACAACAAGGAGCGCTCGCTGCTGCGCCGACACCCCTGGGTGTTCGAGGGCAGCATCGACAAGGGCGGCGCCGATTCCGGCGAGACGGTGCGTGTGCAGGCCCACGACGGCCGCTTTCTCGCCTGGGGCGCCTACAGCCCGCGCTCGTCGATCCGCGTGCGCGCCTGGAGCTTCGACGAAGCCGAACGCATCGATGCCGCGTTCTTCGAGCGGCGGCTCGCCGTGGCGATCGCGCTGCGTGCACGCTTGCCGATCGCCAGCGACGGCGTGCGCCTGGTGCACGGCGAAGCCGATGGCCTGCCGGGGCTGATCGTCGACCGTTACGCTGACGTGCTGAGCGTGCAGTTCCTGTCGGCCGGCGTCGAACGTTGGCGCGACGCGATCGCCGATGCGCTGCTGCGCCTCACCGGCCTGTCGCGCTTGCACGAGCGCAGCGACTCCGGCGTGCGCACCCTCGAAGGGCTGGCATCGCGCACCGGCTGGCTGCGCGGCGAGGGCGCCACGCAGGTGGTGATCCGCGAACACGACTGGACGTTGGCGCTCGATGTGGCCACCGGCCACAAGACCGGCTTCTACCTTGACCAGCGCGACAACCGCCTGCTGTTCGCCCAGTGGGTGCGCCAGTTGGGATGCCGGCGCGTGCTCAACTGCTACTGCTACACCGGCGGCTTCAGCATCGCCGCCTGGGCCGGCGGCGCGACCGACGTGGTGAGCGTCGATTCATCGGCGCCGGCGCTGGAGCAGGCCAAGGCCAACGCCGGGCGCAACGGCTTCGGTGACCGCGGCGGCGAGTTCGTCGACGCCGACGTCAACCAGACGTTGCGCAACCGCCTGCAGGCGGGCGAGACCTTCGATGCCATCGTGCTGGACCCGCCGAAATTCGCGCCCACCGCGGCGCACGCCGACCGCGCCGCGCGCGCCTACAAAGACATCAACCGCCTGGCGCTGAAGCTGCTGGCGCCGGGTGGCGTGCTGTTCACGTTCTCCTGTTCCGGCGGCGTCGGGGCCGATCTGTTCCACAAGATCGTGGCCGGCGCCGGCATCGATGCGGGGGTGAACGCGGCCATCGTGCGGCGGCTTGAAGCGGCACCGGACCACCCGACGACGATCGAGTTTCCCGAGGGGGAATACCTCAAGGGCCTGGTGTTGATCAAGAACGCGACGGTGGTGCCGGCATCGGCCCCAACGCAGGCGGCGCCCTCGGCGTGAGGTCGACGCGCGGCTCGAACTTGGAGCGCCGCGTCGCGAAGTAGCTCTTGACGTTGCGCACGTTGGCGTCTTCGGTGAACAGGCGCTGCACCAGCGCGTTGTAGTGGCTCATGTCGCGCACCCAGACCACCAGCACGAGGTCGGGGCCCGGGGCCAC
>DATKJN010000374.1:0-3957 GCA_035543655.1 Burkholderiaceae bacterium
GGGTTCGCTGTGCGCGCACAGCCCGTCGTGGTCGCCAGCGTGAGCGCTGTAGGGGAACACAACAGGTGCAGCGGCGGCGGGCTTGTCGTGCGCAACCTCGTGTGCGGCGCTTTCATGCGCAGCGGCCGCTGACGCGTAGACCTCGCCGGACCCGCCGCCGGCGGCGAGCAGGAAGCGGGTCTTCTGAGCGCGCGCGCATGTGTTGAGCACGCGCATCGCCCGGTCCACCACGGGCTGCCCGCTGACGAACGGGTTAGCGCCTTTGGGGGCGGTGGCTCGGGCCTTGAGCTTGGCCACCGTGCCGTCGAAGCCCGGATGGTTGCTCAACGGCACGTCGATGCCCCATTGCGCAGCGAGCTGGCGCATGCGCTCGGTTTGCGCGATGTAGCTGTCCAGGCGGCCCATATCGCGGCCAAAGTTGAATGACGTGCCGCCCCAGATCATGGCCTTGTGCACCTGGCCTTCGTAGCGCACGTCGAACACCGGGGAGATGGTGCCCAGGGTGTGGCCGGGGGTGACCATGAAACGCACGGTGGTGTCGCCCAGCTTGAGCGTGTCGCCGTCTTTCACGGCCATGTCGCGCTTGGGCGGGCGGTCCCACTGCTTGGAGTCGAACTCCAGGCCGGTCTCCATCATCTTCCAATCGATTTCGCTGGCCACCACGCGGGCACGGTAGCGCTCGGCGAGCATCTGTGCACCGCCGTAGTGGTCGCCATGGCCGTGGGTGACGAGCACGTAGCGGATCTGCGCGGGGTCCAGCCCCAGCCGGCGCATGCCGCCCTCGATCAGGTCGGCCGCCTCCTTGTTGTTGTTGAGCGCGTCGATGAGGATCAGGCCATCGCTGGTCTTGAGCACCCAGGCGCTGACCCATGCCGAACCCACGTAGTACAGGTTGTCGAAGGCCTGCCCCGGCTCGGGCGGCGTCTGGGCGATGAGCTTGCCCAGCATCTCGTCCATGGCCGCGCTGGGCGCGGCGCGCACCGCCGGCTGCGGATTGCAAACGGGCATCAGGAACTTCAGATCCTCGCCGGCGATGCGCTGGGCATCGGCCACATGCTGGTCCACGGTGGCTTGCGAGGCCGGCGGCTCGGCGATGGTGGTGCACGCCATGAGCGCGGCCACCGCCACGCTGCCGAGGGATGCGGTTCGGATCATGTTGCCTCCTTGTGTTGCGGCGCTCGGGGCGGCGCAAAGGGTCCGAGCCAGCATACGCCTCGCGCCCAGCAGCAGTGTGCCGTCCGCAGGACGGCACACCCCGCCAGTCGTTCGTGGCATGGCCTCGCAGCGATGCCTCGCGGTGCCTCAGCCCGGCGCGGCGCCTTGCGTGCTGGTGTACACGGCGTAGAGCGATTGGCTGGCTGCCATGAACAGCCGGTTGCGCTTGGGTCCGCCGAAGCACACGTTGCCGCAGACCTCGGGCAAACGGATGCGACCGACCAGCTTGCCCGCCGGGTTCCACACCGTCACGCCGCTGTAGCCCACGGAACGGCCGGCATTGCTGGAGCACCACAGGTTGCCGTCCACATCGGCGCGCACGCCATCGGGACCGCACTTGACGCCGTCCACCATGAAGTCGCTGAAGATCTTGTGGTTGGTGAGTTTGTTGTCGGCGGTGACGTCGTACACGTGCATGTCGCCCTTGCCACCGGGGCCGGTGTCGCCGGGGCCCTGGCCGGTGCTCACGATGTACAGCTTCTTGAAGTCCGGTGAGAAGCACAGGCCGTTCGGGTCGGGGCACGTGTCTTCGCCCGCCACCTGCGTGATGGTGCCGCTCTTGTCGACACGGTAGATCGCGGTGGGCAGCTCGCGCTTGTAGCCGCCAAACTCCGGCGGCTGGCCCAGGCGGGAGTTGAAGCGGCCGGACTTGTTGGCCGGGCCCCCTGCATCGTCCACCGTGCCCTCGTAGAACTGCGCGCCGTACGGCGGGTCGGTGAACCAGTAGCTGCCGTCGGAATGCTGCACCACGTCGTTGGGCGAATTCAGGCGCTTGCCGTTGAAGCTCGAGGCGATGATCGTCGCCGAGCCGTCGAGCTCGTAGCGGACCACGCGTCGCCCGAGGTGCTCGCACGACAACTGACGGCCTTGGTAGTCGAAGGTGTTGCCGTTGCTGTTGTTCGAAGGCGCGCGGAACACGCTGACGCGGCCATCGTCTTCGATCCACCGCATCTGGCGGTTGTTGGGGATGTCGCTCCACACGAGGAACTTGCCCACCGAGTTCCAAGCGGGCCCCTCGCACCACAGGCCACCGGTCCACAGCCGCTGGATCGCCGAGTTGACCTGGAAGCCACCGAACGACGGGTCGACGGTGAGCACATCGGGGTCGGTGAAGTAGGTGGTGGGCGCGCCGTTGGGACCAAAGTCGCGCGGCGGCTGCGTGATGACGCTCGGCGGTGCCACGGGGCCGGCGCGGCCCTGCGCCTGCGCCAGCCGCGGCCCGACGAGGGCCGCACCCACCATGGCCACACCCATGCGGCGCAACAACGTGCGCCGTTCATCGCTCTGCGAGGACTGCACGCCCGACGAGTCTTCGATCATGTTGTCTCCTGTTGTCGTGGTTGGTGGGGAGGCGCGCATGCTACGCGCCTGCTGCGCACAACGCCAGCGGGGCGGGCGAGCCTGCAGAAATGCACGCACCCGGAGCGCGAGGCGCATAATTTCTCGCGAGGGCGTGGACCCTCGTCGCTGAAAGCCCACCGATGAATGCCGAGCACCTCGTCGAGGCGCAGCGCGAACTGCGCACGCGTCTGCTCGATCGCGAGCACGTGGCCTGGCATCCGGCCCGCGAGCTGGCGGCCCGCTTGCTGCTGCATCTCGACGACACGCAGTTCTGCTGGCAGTTCGCGACCGAGTGGTTGCGCGACGCCTTGGATGCGGATCGCGTCGATGGCGGCTTCGGTGCCCCGGCCCTGCCCGTGTACCGGCCTCACGCCGAGGCGCGGCGCATCACGCGCGAGGTGCCGTCGATGCTCGGTGCATCGATCGATGCCTTCGACCGAGGCGTGCGATGTGTCTGGTCCGCAGAGGGTGCGGTGGTCTTTCGCGACGTCGAGCAGGACCCTCGACTGGGCACCGGTCTGCGCGACAGCTTGCTGGCCAGCGGCATGCGCAACACGATTGCATCGGCGTTGGTGCATCAGGGCACGCCGCTCGGACTGGTGTGTGCCGATTGGATGGAGCGCCGTGTCGACGACGCTGATGGCCGCTGCGAGCGCTTCCAGCAGGTCGCGCGGGTCGTGCTCAGCCCCATCCTGGCCACGTCACGTCGCCTGGGCATGGAGCCGTCTCTGCTGACCCGGCTCTCACCCGCCGAGCGCCGCGTCGCGGAGCTCGTCGCCGCGGGCCTGAGCTACAAGGAGATCGCGCGCCGGCTGGATCGATCCGTGTCCACGATCGATCACCAGCTGCGCAGCGTGCGCCGCAAGCTCGGCGCTCGCTCCAACAGCCGGCTCGTGCGCATGCTGGCCGATCAGCTCGCCGCTGCGCCGCAAGCCGCCAGCGGATCGTAGCCGGCGCCCTTCATCAGGTCGTGCAGCTGGCGACGGCGCACGCCCATGTTGCCGCCGTCGAAGATCGGCAGCACCAGAGCGTCCTGCATCAGCCTGGCCAGCGGCAGGTCGTGGTCATAGCTGTCGATGCCGACCACTCTCATCAGCTCGGCGATCACCCGCACCGCCGTTTCGGAGCCGTAGATCTTCGCCTGCAGCGCCAATTCGAGCGCGGCGGGCGATTGGGTGTCCAACGAGTGGCACGCGCGCCAGTTGAGGTATCGCGTGGCCTCGATGGCCGTCTTGGCATCGGCCAGCGCGTAGCCGACGGCCTGGTGCTCGATGATCGGCAGCGCGCCGCCCCGGGTCTGCGTCTTGGCGAAGTCCAGCGCGAACTCGAAAGCGGCTCGCATCAGCGCCGTGCCGAACACACCCACCAGCGCCGCCGTGCCCGCGAAGCTGGCCTCGACCA
>DATKJN010000375.1:0-2336 GCA_035543655.1 Burkholderiaceae bacterium
CTCGGCGGCCATGCAAGACGACAGCTTCGAAGTCAGCACGCTGCTCGTGGTCGAGGTCGCTGCGCTGCTTGTTCTGGTGCTGATGCTGTTGGCCGATCTTGGCGCTTGACGCCGGCCAAGCCAGTTCCCGAACGTCCGGGCTGCAGCAATTCCTTCTCCGCGATCGGTTCAGCTCGCCCTGGGCGACGGGTTCGCTTGCCCGTCTTCCTTTCGGGTGATCTGGTCGATCTGCTTGGCCAACGAAGTCGGATGCGTGGATTTTTCCAATGCTTCGATGTCGGCGCCGTCCTCGAACTCCACGCCCAGCTTGCGGCCGATCTGACGCAGCATGCGCAACGCCTCGGTGCTCTCCTGCTCGGCCAGCAGGTTGATCTGCAAGTCCAGTGCGTTCCTGCGGTCCGATAGACGCGCCTCTTCCTGCTGGCTGATCAGCACGAAGATCGACAGAAAAATGGCTTCGATCGACAGCAACAGAGTCAGCAGGATGTAGGGATACGGGTCAAAGTGCCGCAGGCCCGGCCAACTGTTCCAGCCGACCCAGCCGCCAAACAACACGATCTGGCTCCAGAGAAAGCCCGCCGTCCCGCAGCGGGCCGCCACTTGGCCCGCCACCCTCTCGATGCCGCGGCGCTCCTGCCGGCCGGCCCGCTCGATCTCGGCAATCGCCCGGACGTTGCCGCCGGGATGCTGATGCCCTTCCAACCCGGACAGCGGTTTGCGGCCGCCAGCGTGTCGATGCAGCGTGTCGGTGCGCGCCACAGGCCAGGACCTTCCCGCGAGAAGACTCGGAATGGCTGGATCCCCATCAAGCGCTCTACAGGCGCCCCATCAAGACCAGCACCAGCAGGATCACGAGTACCAGCCCAAGGCCGCCGCTCGGACCGTAGCCCCACCCGCGGCTGTGCGGCCAGGCGGGAATGGCACCCACCAACATCAACACCACCACGATCAGCAGAATCAGTCCCAGGCTCATGGCCGTCTCCTCTTCATGGCGCCAGTGGCGCGGTGTGTCGATCGTCCGAGGTGGACCGGTCGATCGATGTCGGCGCAACGGAGGAGATGCTGTAGGAGGATGCGCTTGAATGCGGACGCATCGTGCCGCACAGTCTGCCAACGCGGCCGTCGTGTCGGCGAGCACTGCCGCTGTGCGTCGGGACTAACATCGTGCATTGCGGCCTGCAGAGGGAGCACGAAGTGTTCACACCGATGCGCCTGGAGCCGGAGCGATGGGACACCGTGCCAGGCATGCAGGTACTCAAGGTGATCGAGGCCTACGGTGCGCGAGGCATCGACATCGGCCCGACGCTGACGGCCTTTGACCTGCCGTCGACGATCCTTCTCGACACGCCGATCGATCTGCGGCGCGCGGCGGCCTGGACCGAACACGTGCTGGAACGCCACCCGCAGCGCGGGCTCGGGCTGACGATGGCCGCTCTATCGAACGTGCTCGACTCGGGCATCGTCGGCTACGTGGTGCTGTCGTCCGACACGTTCGGGGAAGCGATCGCCGAGCGCATCCGCTTCGGCGCGCTGCTCAGGCCTTACTTCGGACTGAGCTATCAGGCCGCCGGGGACGGCAGCATCGTCGAACTGGCGATCCTCGAGCACGAGCCACCGTTGCTCGGACCGCGCTCACGCGAGCTGTGGATGGAGCGTGACCTGGCGAGCTTGGCGGGGGCTTGGCGCACGCTGGTCGGACAGGCGCCGCACTTCGAGGTGGTGCACTGCGCCTATCGCGACCCGCAACTGCCCGATCGCTACCGCGAGATCTTCAACTGCACAACGCGCTTCGAGCAGCCGTGCTCACTCGTGCGCATGCGCCGCGCGCAGCTCGACATGCCGATGCGGCACAAGCACAGCGAGGCCCACCGCCTGTGTGAGGAGCAGTGCAAACATCTGCTGGAGCGCATGCGCGCCGGGTCCAGCATCGCGACCAACGTGCGCCGGCTGCTGCTCAAGCGGCCGCGCCAGCTGCCGAACCTGGCCGAAGCCGCTCGCGCGTTGGAGCTCAGCGAGCGCACGCTCGCCCGTCGCCTGGCCGGCGAAGGCACGTCGTTCCTGCAGGTCTTGACCGAGGTGCGCATGACGCTGGCCAGCGACTATGTGCGCACGACGCCACTGGCCATCGGCGACGTCGCCAGATTGGTGGGCTACGGCGGCGAGTCGTCCTTCGCGCGCGCGTTTCGTCGCAGCTTCGGCATGACGCCGCGCGCGTACCGAGCGCAGAACACTCGCAAGGATTAGTTCGGCAGAACCCCCGATCAAACCTGGGCGGCGGACGTCCCTTCATGGCGGCGGCGTCAGCGCCAGCGTCCGCCGGCACAAGGCACGCATCC
>DATKJN010000376.1:0-3551 GCA_035543655.1 Burkholderiaceae bacterium
AAGGAAGTCGGGGATCGTGAACTGGCCGAACTTGCGCATGTACGGCGCCAGGAACAGCGCCACCAGGCAGTAGCCGCCGGTCCAGCCCATGATGAAGGCCAGGCCGCCATAGCCGGTGAGGTACACCGTGCCGGCCATGCCGATGAAGGACGCCGCGCTCATCCAGTCGGCGCCGGTGGCCATGCCGTTGTACAGCGCCGGCACGCGCCTTCCCGCCACGTAGTACTCGGCCGCGTCGGTGGTGCGGCTCATGATGCCGATGCCGGCATACAAGCCCACGGTCGCGAGCAGGAAGATGAAGCCGATCCAGGTGCGCGGCAGTCCCATCTGCTCGAGCACCGCCAGAACCAGGATGAAGGCGATGAAGCCGCCGGTGTACCAGCCGTACACCTTGTTCAGTTGCGACTTGAATGCTCTGTTCGCCGCAGCGCCAGCGCTCTCTGTGTGTCCAAACATGCCTGCCATGTCAGTCCTCCTCGTGAACGCCGTGCTCGCGATCGAGCTTGCCCATGTACACCTGGTAGTACCAGATGATGAGCACGTAGACGATCAGCGCGCCCTGCCCGCCGACCCACACGCTGAACGGCCAGCCGAAGAACGTGAAGTTCAAGTCACGCGCGAAGTACATCACCACGAAAGTGACGAGGAACCAGATCCCCAGCAAAATCGCTGTGATCCTCAGGTTCTTGCGCCAGTAGTGGCGTTGCGTTTCGGTCAGTTGCATCGCAGTTGCCTCCTGTTCCCAGACGTCTTCCGTGCGCCATCAAGGCCGCACGGCCCTTGTTGCATGCCGCCCAGTGGTGCCGGCATGTCCAGACCCCAAATTCGTTGCCACGCGCCTCATGGCGCCAACCCGGTCTCGCGCTGAAGTTGCGCGGCCACCTTGGGGTCGAAGCCTTTCAGGTGGCGAATGATCTTGCGCGCCTCTTCCGGCTCGTTGCGGTCGAACTGCACGCGCGCCAGCTGGTACCAGCCGTACGGGCTCATCGGCTGCAGCTCGGTGTTGCGCTTGAGTGCCGCCACCGCCTCGTCGAAGCGATGCTGGCGGATCAGCACCAGGCCGAGGCCGTACCACGCGCGGTCGAGCTTGGGGTCGACCTCGAGCGTGCGGCGAAACGCGGCCTCGGCTTCGTGGATCTCGTTGTTGGCATCGAGCAGGAACGCCAGGTTGAACCAGTCGCCCGCGCTGCGCTGCGGATGCGCGGCCACCAGCGCGCGCGCATCGACCAACGCCTGCGCGTTGCGGCCCATCTGGGCCTGCAGGTGGGCGCGGCTGGCCAGCGCGTACGCATCGCGCGGCCAGCGCGCCAGCATGTGATCGAAGGTCGCGAGCGCGGCGTTCTTGCGCCCCAGCACCAACATCACGATCGCCCGCGACTTGAGCCGCCAGTAGTCGGCGCGCTCGTTGAAGCGGTTCGCCAGGGTCATTTGCAGGCCTCCACGCCGATCTCAAGACACAGGTTGATCTTGATCGTCGTGACGACGAACCAGCCAAACAAGAGCAGGAAAAACGCCACCAATGGCACGTGTCGGTCGATTACCACGCGCGGGCTCAGCCAACGGGCGGCCCGCACGAACGGCCGGGTCATCGTTTGCAGCAGGCGGTAGAACAGGTTGGTCTCGCGTTTGGGTCCGGTGAGTAGGCCAAGCAGCCACTGCCCAAGCAGGGCCATCAATGCAATCTCGGCGATGAGTTTGAGCACAGACACCAGCAGCAGCACGCGAACAACCGCAGTTGAACTGGGCGCAGGGTCGTTGCGTCCCCTTACAGCCGTCTGACAGATCCAACGCGCACCGCACAAGCCCTCCCCGAGGAAACCCGAAGCCTCGACGCCCTTCGGGCCTTCGCGAAGCGCCCAAGCCCGCGCATGAGAAAATCGCGCCCGCTGCACTGCACAACAAAGCGATCCATGGACATCGAACGAGTCAATGCCATCGGCACCCTGCTGGCCGACCTCTCCGCGCGCACCGCTGCGCTCCGGGGGTATCTTTGACTACGAGCGCAAATCGCTTCGGCTGAACGAGGTCAACGCCGCGCTCGAGAACCCCAAGGTCTGGGACGAACCCAAGCGGGCCCAGGACCTGGGTCGCGAGAAGAAGACGCTGGAAACGGTGGTCGGCACGATCGATCACCTGCAGTCGCACCTGGCCGACAACAGCGAGCTCTACGAAATGGTCAAGGCCGACGACGACGTGTCGAGCCTGCAGGCGATCGAGGGCGAGGCCGGCAAGTTGCGCGAGACGGTGGAGCAGCTCGAGTTCCGCCGCATGTTCAGCAACCCCGCGGATCCGGCCAACTGCTTCCTCGACATCCAGGCCGGCGCCGGCGGCACCGAGGCCTGCGACTGGGCGCAGATGCTGCTGCGCCAGTACCTCAAGTACTGCGAACGCAAGGGCTTCAAGGCCGAGCTGCTCGAGGAAAGCCCCGGCGACGTGGCTGGCATCAAGAGCGCCACGCTGAAGATCGAAGGCGACTACGCGTTCGGCCAGCTGCGCACCGAAACCGGCGTGCACCGGCTGGTGCGCAAGAGCCCGTTCGATTCGTCGGGCGGCCGGCACACCAGCTTTGCCAGCGTGTTCGTCTACCCGGAGGTCGACGACACGATCGAGATCGAGATCAATCCCGCCGACGTGCGCATCGACACCTTCCGCGCGTCGGGTGCCGGCGGCCAGCACATCAACAAGACCGATTCGGCGGTGCGCATGACGCACATCCCCACCGGCATCGTCGTGCAGTGCCAGAACGATCGCAGCCAGCACCGCAATCGCGACGAAGCCTGGGCCATGCTGAAGAGCCGGCTTTACGAACACGAGATGCGCAAGCAGCGCGAAGAGCAGCAAAAGCTCGAAGACTCCAAGACCGACGTTGGCTGGGGCCATCAGATCCGCAGCTACGTGCTCGACCAGAGCCGCATCAAGGACCTGCGCACCAACGTCGAGATCAGCAACACGCAGAAGGTGCTCGATGGCGACCTCGACGCCTTCATCGAGGCGAGCCTGAAGCAGGGTCTTTGAGTTTTCCGTAGCGTTCGAACATCAAGAGGTATTGCCATGCGCGAAGGCCCCACCCAACCGGTGCGCCGCGAGGACTACACGCCGCCGGCGTACTGGATCCGCCAAGTCGAGCTGAGCTTCGATCTCGAGCAAGCCAAGACCATCGTCGGCAGCAAGATGACGATCGAGCGCAACGGCTCGCAGCCGGCGCAAGCCTTGCGCCTGCACGGCGAAGGCCTGAACCTGCTGCGCGTGCTGGCCGACGGCGAGAGCGTGGCGTTCCGCCACGACGACGGCGAGCTCGTGGTCGAGGTGCCCACCGATCGCGAGCGCTTCGTGCTCGAGATCCGCAACACCTGCGCACCCGAGGCCAACACCGAGCTGTCGGGCCTGTACACCTCGAACGGCGGCTTCTTCACGCAATGCGAGGCGCAGGGCTTCCGGCGCATCACCTATTTTCTCGACCGGCCCGACGTGATGGCGGTCTACACGGTGACGCTGCGCGCTGACAAGTTGCGCTGCCCGAAGCTGCTGTGCAACGGCAACCTGGTGGCCGA